>NZ_CAXAXI010000007.1:0-114578 GCF_963972995.1 uncultured Altibacter sp. | reverse complement strand
AGTGACCTTCGGGTTATGAGCCCGACGAGCTACCTACTGCTCTATCCCGCGATGTATGTTTTTCTCACTTGGTCTAGAGACCTTCGGGTTATGAGCCCGACGAGATTCCTATCTGGGCTAAGCCCGCGATGTGGATGGCAAAGATACAATACATTTTAGAGATTCCAAGGAAACCACATCGAAAATTTAACAGAAACTCATAAAGTTTTCGTCAGCTACCCTTCCTTTCTTATTTTTAATTATGTCGAAATCACTACGAATCTTTCTTATCGTCCTCTTTTCAGCAGGAATCCTCATCGTTTTGGGAAAAATTGCCATCAATACCTTCCTAAAGAACAAAGTGGAAACCTTTGTAACAAAGAACCTACCCCCGCACTACCAATCTGATTTTAAAAGTCTGTCGCTCGATCTGTTCGACGGGACCATCACCTTTAAGGACGTATCCCTTCAGATCCAAAACGCCGATACAGCCTCCGTCCATTCTGAGATCACGGTAAAAGAACTTATTATCGAAGACATCAGCTATTGGGATTATATCGTCAACAACGAGATCCACATTGAGGATATCAAAATATTCTATCCGGTAATTACCTACTACACCCATCTGTATCGCGCACCCAAAGACAGCAGCCGCGGTCCGGTCCTCAATATCAACAAACCCATTCGCATTGACGAACTGAGTATTGACCATACCCAACTCACGCTCTACGACGACAGTGAGGCGAACACCCTGCTTTTTGCCAATGACCTAACCATAGAGATCGATGACATTCTGATAGACCAAAACACGCTTCGCAAACGACTCCCCCTGGAATTTGGCGATTACGACGCCAAAGCCGATTCTATCTTTGCGAAGGTGAGTCCGTATGAAACTGCCACCACCCGCCACTTTAAGCTAAAAAAGAATCGGGCCGTCTTTACACAACTAAAACTCGCCACCAAGTATACCCGAGATGAACATGCCCAAATGCTCGATAAGGAGCGGGACCATTTCGATCTGACCATTGATTCGCTGGCTATCGATGCCATCGATTTCGGCTTTACCAACCGTGAGCTCTTTGTAAACAGCAACCGGTTACTGCTGTCGCGTCCGCAGCTGGACATCTACCGCAACAAACTCATCGCCGATGATTTGAGCAGAAAGCCCTTATACAGTGAAATGCTTCGGAAGCTGCCCTTTCAGCTCAGTATTGACACAACCTCAATAAAGAACGGAAGCATCCGTTATACCGAAAAGGTAACCCAGGGCACCAACGGCGGTACCATCACCTTTACGGCGCTCGATGCGACCATCGCCAACCTTGGTAATACCTATTCCGAAGGAACCAAAACTGCATTGGACATTGACGCCGTCTTTATGAAAGATGCCCCTGTCCATGTCGATTGGTCCTTTGACGTCAACGACCCCGAAAATCGCTTTGTCTTTAAAGGAGATCTGGGAAGGCTAAACGCCACAGAACTCAATAAGTTTACCCGTGAGAACCTAAGAGCGAACCTGGAGGGTACCATTGAGCAGACCTATTTTACCATTTCGGGTGACGATACCTATTCACAGATCGATATGCGTATGCAGTACGACGAATTTAAGATCAACTTCCTTAACGACGACGGCAAAGACCGAAAATGGTTGAAATCGGCTGTGGCAAACCTTATCATTAAGAAGAACAGCAATGATGACGGGAAGAACTATCGTACCGGCGAAGGGGAAGTCTCCCGTGTGAAGCACAAGTCCTTTTTTAATTATATATGGCTTAATGTAGAGAAAGGTTTAAAAAGCACGGTTACGGGAGGATTATAATCGTATTATCGCTCGGCGATCCAAGTGATGGCTTCCATTCTGTCCTCACTTACAAAACTCTTGACATTGATATCCGCCAGCATTTTTTCAATTTTTCCGCACAAGTGGATCCATTTTCGGTCACTTACTAACGCTACTTTGTTGAACTGCCCTTTATGCTCCAATTTAAAGAAAAGGTTCTCGATTACGGCAGTGAGCGAAAAGGTCTCAATTCTACTATCTTCCAAGTATAGATTAATTGTATCGTACACTTGCAGTTTCTCACGAATTTGGTCATGTAACTGCTGAACGGTCTCTTCACCGAAAGTTCCTTCCAATAAAAAGCCGACCGTATCTTCAGAAAAACTGAAACTGGATAACATAGCTGTATCATTTAGAGGGAGTTCCATAAAGATACAGAAAAAATTATTGTTCGATACTGCCTGCGTCAAAAGATTGAAGTTCAGCCTCTTGAAAGACTGCGTGAATCTCAATGGGATTGCAGCAAATCTCGCAATCTTCAATGTAGGTCTGTTCCCGCACGGAGGTGTCGAGCAACATGGAGATCTGTTCCCAGCAGTACGGACATTGAAAGAAATGCTCTTCCATTATAATTCGATATTGAGGAGCTGCCCCGTGAGTTGCAGCAATTCCAGTTCGGCCAGTTTTGCTTCGTATTTCGCCAGATTCTTGTTGGTTTGGGCATTCAACAGATTGATCTGTGACTGTCGCAATTCCAGAGAAGTGATCTGTCCCAGTTTATAGCGCTCGTTGGACCGCTCGAAGTTATTTAGCGCCGTAACCACATTCTGTTCCTGAAGGCGGTAGATCGCCAACCGATTCTCATAATTCCCTTGGGCGTTAGCGATATCCCGCTTTACCTCTAGAACCAACCGTTGTTGCTCCAGTTCCCGATTTGCGATCTGCAGCTTCGCATTCTTCACCGAAGTGATGCCGCTACCCCCGTCGAACAGGCTCCAGCTCAAACTTACCCCTGCCGAATACCCTGTGGAAGTATTGTTCGCCAAGAAGTTCGTCGCCGGAAAGTTCCCCTCGTTCCACCCATAGGATCCCGTAAGCCCTACCGAAGGAAGGAAAATCGACTTGCTCGCCTTATAGTTATAATTACTAATAGCTATGTTTTGCCGTGCCTGAAGCAAGCGTACATTATTGGTGTCTGCCGATTGTAAAAAGGTCTCAACCACCAGCGGATTCGTAAAGACGATGGTGGTATCTACCGAAAAACGTCGGTCGAGCGCACTGTTGGTGACCACGTTGAGGTCGCGTTTCGCATTGGCCAGCTGCTGACGGGCATTCATAAGGTTGATGCTGTCCGTCACGATATCGACTTCGGCGTTCAACACCTCGAGCTTGTTCACCTGTCCGTATTCAAACGCATAGCCGGCTCGTGTCAGTCGTTTTTTTGTATTCTGAAAGGTTTGTTGTAAAACCGTAACGTTCTCGGTAAGACGGGCTACTTCAAAATAGACAGTAAACAACTGAAGCATGGTCGTTTCTATGGTCTCGCGTGCCTGCAATTCACTTAGGTTGTATTCCTCCTTTAAGCGTTTGTAATCGTACCAGCGACCCAATCCGTCGAACAAGGTATAGTTCAAATTAAGCGATGCATTATAGCGTGTCGTTTCCGCATCGATCACTTCCCGCGTCGTTCCATCCTGAAAGGTCGCCGTCTGGTCTTCTACATTATACGTCGCCCCGGCATTCCCGGTAAGGGATGGAAGAAACCCCGAATTGAGGATGCCTTGGTTATTATCTGATAGCGTTACGTTGTTTCTGGCAACAGCGATCCCAAAATTGCCTTCCAGCATTTCGGCTACGGCCTCTTGCTTTGTTAACAAGGGTGCCTCCTGCGCGAGCAGGTTTCCGAAGCATCCTAAAAAGATCCATAGTTTAATGTACCTCATTATCTTCCTTTATAGCGCGTTCTACTTCTTCTTTGGTGACCTTCTTTCCTGTTTTAAGCCATAAGGTTCCGGTCTTTACACTGTTGGTGAATGAGAGCAGCATTGGCAAGATCACCAGGGTAAGGACGGTTGCAATGGCTATACCGTAGGCAATGGAAATGGCCATAGGTATCAGGAATTGAGCTTGACGGCTCTTTTCAAGCAGCAGTGGTGCAATACCCGCAATGGTAGTCAGCGATGTAAGGAAGATCGCTCTAAAACGTACCCTTCCTGCCTCATAAAGCGCATCGTCGAAGCTCATCCCTTGTTTCAGGAAGGTATTGAACTTTCCAATGAGCACCAGCCCGTCGTTCACCATGATTCCAATAAGCGCAATGATCCCTAAAGCCGAAAGGATATTGATGGGGAAATCATGGAACCAGTGCCCCCATCCTACAGCAATAAAGCTGAAAGGTATCATAAGCAACAGAAGGAGCGGCTGGCTATAGCTTCTGAAGGTAAACGCGATCACCACATAGATCAGGAATATAACGATAGGTACGGTGGTCCAAGCCGACTCCGTTAGTTTGTTCGCTTCCCGGTTCTGTCCTTCATACAATACGCTTACCGTTGGATATTTCGACAGGATATCCGGCATGATGTTGTTCTCAATGTTCAGCAAGATCTCGGTTGGACTGTCCTTCTCATCTTTGAGGTCGGCATTTACCTGGATCTCACGTTTTCCGTTCAAGTGACTAATAGACTCCTCACCGCGTTTGATCTCATAACTGGCAATCTCCGAAAAGGGAACCCGTTGTCCGGCCGGTGTGACGATACGCATATCGTCCAGGTCGTTGATCGACTCGCGGTTTGTCCTGCTGTAACGCACCCACACCCGTATCTCATCCTGACCCCGTTGAAATCGCTGTGCCTGAAGACCGAAGAACGCCGCCCGCACCTGACTCATCACTTCCCGAAGGTTGAGACCCAGTGCATAGGCCGTTTCATTCAACTGAATATTGATCTCCTTGATTCCTTCAGGATCGGTATCGGTCACGTCTGCCAGTTGTGATATATTCTCTAACGCCAGTCGCAATTCGGTTTTGGCTGCCTTTAGTTCTTGAGTGTTGTTTCCGAGCAGAGAAATAGAGACAGGGTTTCCGCCAAAATTTCCACCCGACCCGAAGGTAAGTCGCTCCACACCATATACGGGCCCTACTTCCTCACGAATGGAACTTGTGATCTCCGGTGAAGAGAAATCCCGTTCCTCTCCCGGCAATAAGTTTACTTGCAGCGAGGCTTTGTTATTCCCCGGCCCTACCCGTTTGATGATATTCTCTACTACTTGCTTGTTATCGGTCTGTCGTGCCGTATAATCTTCATTGACGCGCCAAGCCGCTGCTTCCACCAGGGTAATGATCGAATCGGTGATCTTAGGGTTGGTTCCCTCCGGCATGAGGAGGTCAATGCTCACCCGGTCGCTGGCAATATTTGGGAAGAAGGCCGTTCGAATAATACCTCCCATCATACTTCCCACGGTAAGGATCATTAACGCCAGTAAGATCGAAAAGGTAATAAAGCGTTGTCTAAGGGCAAAACGCAGTACAGGACTGTATAGATTATCCCGCATATACCGCATGATCCGGTCGCCCAGTTCATTGAATTTACGGAGTTGAAGGAAGAGCTTCTCAATGCCCTTGACTTTTTTCTCTTCCGAAGAAGACATAGCCACTAACGCCTTAGAATGGGCAATGTGAGACGGAAGGATGATAAAAGCTTCAATAAGGGAAACCACCAGCGTAAGAATAACGATTACCGAAACCTCACTAAAAAATTCTCCTATACGACCTTCGAGAAACAAGAAGGTGGAAAAAGCCAGAACCGTGGTAATGATCGCTGCCATAATGGGAGGTACCACTTCCAAGGTGCCGTCAATGGCCGCTTGCACACGGGATTTGCCGCTTTCGTAATGCTGATAGATATTTTCGGCGATCACAATACCGTCGTCCACCAAAATACCAATAACGATGATCATTCCGAAGAGTGAAAGTACATTGATGGTGACATTGAATTGGGCCGCAAAAACGAACATTCCCAAAAAGGCGATGGGAAGCCCGAAGGCTACCCAAAATGCGAGGCGGGTATTCAGAAAGAAGGAAAGGAACAATAGCACTAAAAGAATCCCTATGGCTCCGTTCTCGAGCAGGAGATTGGTCCGTTGTTTGAGTCGGATGGAGGAATCACTTACCACATCGATCTTGACACCTGAATACTTTTCATTGAATTCTTTAATGTACCGATTCACCTGTTCGGCCGTAGAAATAAGGTCTTCGCTATTGGTGTTCGTGATCTCGATATTGACTGCCACATTTCCATTGAAATAGGAAGCGTTAGGCGTTTCTGAAAACCGATCCTTTACAGTAGCAACGTCCTGAAGTCTGACCACGGTACCGTCGTTACGCGAACGCACCACCAGGTTGTTCAATTCCGTGCCGTAATAAGACCGATTATTGGCACGAATCAAATAATCTTCGGCCTCTGTTTTAATATTTCCTCCCGTGGTAAGGATATTGGCTTGTGCCACCGCATCGGCAACTTCAGCAAAGGTAAGATCGTATGCCAGTAAATCATTCTCCCGCACTGCAATCTCGATCTCCTCTTCAGGGTAACCCGATACATTGATCTGTGAGATACCATCCATGACCCGCAGATCATTCTCCACCATGCGCCCTATTTCCTTGAGTGCTTCCAGCTGAATGTTATCACCACTAATTGCAAAATCTATGGTCTGCCTGATACGTTCCTGCTTCGCCACGACCAGCGGCTCCATTCCCGTGGGGAAGTTTGGCACACGATCCACGGCATTTTTCACTTCAGAAAGCATTACATCGATATCCTCATCGCTATCAATCTCTACCGTAATATTTCCACCGTTCTCACGCGACACCGATGTCACCCTTTCTACGCCGATAAGACCCTTTAAATTATCTTCAATCTTTAAGACCACCCCTTCCTCGATCTCTTGTGGTGCCGCTCCGGGATACGAAATACTAATGGAAATAATTTCAGCTTCCTGTAAGGGAAAGAAGGAGGATTTTAATTTGAGAATACCAATGACCCCAAAGATCAAGAAGGCTAAGATCACTACATTGACAGCAACCTCATACCGAATGAAATAACTTATGAGCTTACGCATCTAGTTTTGTGTTTTTCCCGTTTGTTCTGTTGGATTGGAAGGCGTATTTTCCCCTCTCTTTACCAGCATTCCCACATACGCACCCGGGATAGGCCTTGACAAGATCTCTGTCCCATCGGGAATTCCTTTAACGATCACCTGATTTGGAGAGAAATACACAGGCTCTACCGGCATGATCTCAAGAATACTGTCCCGCACGAAATAAACATTCGATTCGTCTACCAATAGCTTTCTGGAGATCTCATAGGCATTTTCTACCTCTTGGGCTTCCAATTGCGCTTCAAGATACATGCCTTCCTTGAGTCCTTCCGCTCTCACCTCCACAAAAACCTTTATGGTTTGTGTCGCCTGATCGATCTTACCATTGATACGGGCAACTTTCCCCGTGAACGTAGCCGTCCCATCGGGCGTAGAAAGTGCCACTTTTTCCCCCACGGCTAGTAGGTCGCTGAAATTCTTTTGTATGGCAAGTTCTACTTCAAAGACTGAGGTGTCGATAAACTCCCCTAATTGTTGCCCCGGGCGTACCAAGGTGCCTTCGGTCACCAACGCTTCGGTCAGTACGCCGTTGAAAGGTGCCGTGATCGAATATTTGCCAAGTCTTTGTTCTAAGTTCTTCAGGTTGTAATAGGCCGTGTACACTCCTCGCCCTGTGACAAAGTACTTCACATTCTCTGAAGTAGTCTCAGGAAGGGGCGGTGTAGCTTTGTTGAGGTCGAATGTATTGAGGTACTGTTCCCATTTGGGAAAAGCCTCCGGATAATCCAATCTAAGATCCGGCATGAGCGAGGTGATGAGATTGTAAAAATCACTTTTTGACGCTTGTAATGAGGCGTAAAACTCGGCTGCATCGATACGAATTAGGGTTTGTCCGCGGCGGTACTCCTGACCCGTTTTAAACGGATGTGCACTGTTCTTAAACACCCCCTGCACTTCGGCAAAAAGCTCAAGACGATTCTTGGCAGTGAGAATACCGTTCGTAGGAATAACTACAGGAACCAACTGATTGTTAACGGTCTCTGTGAATACTGTTTTAACGATCTTCTCTGCTCGGGGCTGTTCCTTGACATTACTATCGATAATCCATTTGGCGGCAAAAAAAGCGCCCAGGATTAGTACAAGTCCGATGATAAAGAGTATGATTTTACGCACGCTGAAGTATTGAAAGTTGCATCTTTCAAAAATAACACCCCTCGCTTCACTAAGCGTTAAAACTATCTTAAATAAACAGGCGTTTATGCCAAGGTTTCAAGCTTGACCGTTACCTTTTCCCAGTCGGTCATAAGTTCACTTAACTGCTTTTTCTTCTTTTGATATTCGTTAAAGAAATTCGGTTTGGCGATCGTTGCGTCGTAATTGATCGAGAGCTCCACATCGATGGCTTTGATCTCCTTTTCCAACTTGCTGATATCTGCTTCTATTTTGCTTAGTTTGTTGGTAAGCGATTTTAGCTTCTTTTGCTCTTCATACGATTGTTTACCCGATGCTTCGGAAGCAGTATTACCCGTACTACCGGAGGTTCGTTCCTTCTTTTCAACCGTACGTTTTTCAGCTTCTCGTAAATTCTGAAGATTCCGTTGTTCTAAGAAAAAATCAATATCCCCAAGATATTCCTTGATCTTGTGGTCCTTAAACTCATATACCTTATTACTGAGACCTTGCAGGAAATCCCTGTCGTGAGAGACCAATAGGAGCGTCCCTTCAAATTTATTAAGTGCATCCTTTAACACGTTCTTCGATTTGATATCTAGGTGGTTGGTAGGTTCATCCATGACCAGAACGTTGAAGGGCTGCAGTAGCAACTTGGCCAGTGCGAGTCGGTTGCGTTCTCCTCCACTTAATACCCGTACGTATTTATCAACCTCATCACCCCGAAATAAGAAAGCACCCAAAATATCCCGAACCTTACTCCGGTTCTTTTCATTGGCCGCATCGATCATAGTATCCAACACGGTCTTGCTTCCGTCAAGATATTCTGCTTGGTTTTGAGCAAAATAGGCTATCTGTACGTTGTGGCCCAGTTTTAACTTCCCACCGTGCTCGATCTCACCTACAATAATCTTAGCTAAGGTAGACTTCCCCTGACCATTCTGCCCAACAAAAGCGATCTTACTGTCGCGCTCTACCATGAGATCGATATTGCGGAGTACTTCTTTCTCACCGTATTTCTTTGAAATCGATTCAGCGTCGATCACTACTTTTCCGGGGGTAACCGATACCGGAAAATGCAGTGACATCACACTGTTGTCATCTTCATCCACTTCTATGCGATCTATCTTATCCAACTTCTTGATAAGCGATTGTGCCATCGTCGCTTTACTGGCCTTCGCACGAAACTTCTCGATAAGCTTTTCGGTTTGTTCGATCTGCTTTTGCTGATTCTTTTGAGATGCCAATTGCTGCTCCCGTAGTTCGGCTCTTTGAATGAGATACTTCGAATACGGCTTGTTGTAATCGTAGATCTTACCTAAAGAAATTTCAATGGTTCGGTTGGTCACGTTGTCCAAGAACATCTTGTCGTGAGAAACCACCACAACTACCCCGGGATACCCCTTCAAAAAATCCTCTAACCATAATATGGACTCGATATCTAAGTGGTTAGTCGGTTCATCGAGTAATAAAATATCGTTGTTCTGAAGTAATAACTTTGCCAATTCAATACGCATTCGCCATCCTCCGGAAAAGGTTTCAGTGCGTTTGTTGAAATCCTTTCGTTGAAATCCAAGCCCCTGCAAGATTCGTTCTGTCTCTCCTTGATAGTTGTATCCTCCGTGGATCTCGTACTGATGTTGCACATCGTTGAGATCTACCATTAATTGATGGTAGCCGTCACTCTCATAATCGGTGCGTTCTGCCAACTGCGTATTGATATCCTCCAGTTGGGCTTCAAGTCGCTTTATCTCTGTAAATGCCTGATACGATTCCTCCAGCACAGTTCTGCCCACGGTAAAATCGATATCCTGCTTTAGAAAACCTATAGAGATCTCTTTATCGGTTGCAATAGAGCCACTGTCGTATTCTTGTTCATTGGCAATGATCTTGAGCAAGGTAGACTTTCCTGCTCCATTTTTACCAACTAACCCAACGCGATCGCCCGGTGTTAGCTGAAAAGTGATCTTTTCGAAGAGATAATCCCCTTGAAAGGAAACCGATAAGTTGTGAACGTTCAGCATTTATGTAACAATTGTAACCTAAAATTTTTGCAAAGATGCTTAATTTTGTACTGCAAAAAAAACCGTTGCCGTCATCTTGGCGAAATATTATGAAAGGCACCAAACTCTACAGTATCTTCACAGGCACCTGTCCCGTATGTCATACCGGCAAAATGTATGTGAACAGTAATCCGTATGTACTCTCCGACACCTTAAAAATGCACGAACGCTGCCCGCACTGTGGGACCAAGTTCAAGATAGAGCCGTCGTTTTTCTACGGAGCGATGTACGTAAGTTATGCCGTGGGAGTGGCTATAGCAGTCGCTGCCTTTATTATTGCCTATTTTTTTATTGGACTCGACCGTTTTACTACCTTCTTAGTAATTGTAGGAACATTGATTGTATTGTTGCCGGTGATCCTTCGATTGTCCCGTAACATCTGGATCAACTTCTTTTTTAAGTTCGATAGGCAGAAGGTGTAACCCGTACCCCTATCTATTCTTCTAACAGATCACGAGAATCGATCCAGGCGTACCTCTTTAGGAAGTGTTTCTCCATGCTCCAGATGATCGAACAAGTACGACGCCAATTTTGGCGCCATTAGAATCCCTCTGGTTCCAAGTCCGTTAAAGAAAGCGATCTGCTCATATTGTTGATGTGTCCCTAACAAAGGCCGTCTGTCCGGTGTGGTTGGACGCAGGCCTGCTATTTGATCCACGATCTCAAAGGCACAGCGGATCATATCTTTTAATTTGTGAAGTATCTCTTGTCTTGCACTGTCGGTGGGTTCCAAAGTTGTATCCTCACGGTCGTATGTTGCACCCACTTTATAAAGGTCATCGCCTAAGGGAATGACGAACATTCCACCTTTAAGCAAGTTAGAAAGCTGTAAATTCGGGGCCTTGATCACCAAGTATTCTCCTTTGTTGGGGCGTATTAAATCCTTCGGAAAAAAGGGATTGAACCGTGCAGCAGCTCCTTCTGCAAAAATAATTCTTTTAGCGCTGTATTCCTTGTAACGAATTGATGCTTCGGAAATAGTGAGCTCTTGGTAATCGAATGCTTCAGCGTGGTATTGCCGATGCATAGCGAGATATTCGGCATACTTCTGAAGCAATTGAGAAGGGTAGATCCTTCCGGAAACAATTACCTTTCCGAAGCCGTACGGAGCGTTAATTTCGGGGTTTGTATTGGTTTCCAATTCCGAGGATAAAAACGATGATAGTTCGCGTTTATCGCTGGCCACCGACCAATTA
This sequence comes from uncultured Altibacter sp., assembly GCF_963972995.1. NCBI lineage: Bacteria > Pseudomonadati > Bacteroidota > Flavobacteriia > Flavobacteriales > Flavobacteriaceae > Altibacter > uncultured Altibacter sp. The sequence continues at coordinate 103,293 of NZ_CAXAXI010000007.1, read as the reverse complement.
TTCTGCTCCTCGGTATTCTTGAGAATTCGATATACCGGCAGCGTATGTATAACTTGAATTTGCAGTAGTCGGGCCAATTCGTGGTAGAATGGAATTGCATACTCAAGATGCGCTTTTGCTTCCCAGGCAGCAGTAAATCGTTTGAGAACGACGGGATTGAACACCCCTCCCGAAACTGCGGTAGAAGCCTGTTCTCCCCCATTGAAGACCACGAAGGACTTGTTATGCTTTCGCAGCTGTTCACAAAATGAGACCCCGGCGATTCCGAGACCAACTACTAGATATTCTATTTGTTTCACACGGCAAAGATACTGTGTTTAGGGTATAAAAAAACCCTTCACAGTCTTAAGAAAGGAAGGGTTTTTAATTATGTTAAATGAACTCTAGTAGTTCCACATATCCATTTCAAGGTTTCGGATCTGTTCTTTGATTCGATCAGACTCCAATAATTGCATTAATGCATTATCACTAATATAATCGGAAACGCTTCGGTCACCCTGTACGTTGTCTTCCTTATAGATCACGCCGTGAAAGCGACGAGAATTCAGTAGATGGTCGTATGAAATAGGTTGTGATGTATTCTTACGGTTAAAGGCTTTCGCTTCATGAAGCACTTTGCGAGCCCCCGGAAACCATACCCAGAACAATTCCACTTTACTGTCGATGTTGTCATCTGGAAATGCCTTTGAACGCGCTTCGTTCGCTACAGGACAAATACCCAATAAACGGTATTTCAATTCACCTTGGCGCTTGTCAAGGTACCAGTACCCGCGTACACGCCACTCTTCGATATCGCCTGCATCCAGATTGAACTTTCTAATATACTGCTCGTCCACGGTACCTTCGGCGTTTAACTGTTCGATACCAAGATCTGTCGTATCACTGTATACCAATGACGCTTCAATATCTTTTAAGGTACGCTTTTCAGTAAAGTAAGAATCGGCATATACATGTTCGATCTCTCCATTTTTAATAGCCTTTACCAACACATCGTACAATGATCTTCTTTCGGAACCAATGTTGTTGGTATCAATAGGGTAATACAATGGAAAGTTCACTCTTTCGTCAAGATCGATGATTTCCCATGTTGTTCTAGACCATAACACATCACGCTCATCCGTATACCCGTAAGGTAACGGTTCATCATTATCATAGGCAATTTGTGCTTCGGTCTTTTTGCCTATCTCTTCAGGAGTCTTTGCATTTAAGATGTTAAGCTGTGCTGTAGCAGAGAAACTCAACAACAGTACAAAAACACATAAAACAACATTTTTAACATTCATACAACTTAGGTTTTAATTCTAGTTTGTCAATTCGATAATTACAGGCGATGTTTTCTTCAACACCACATTACTACCCTGTACTTTCGCATTAATATCAAATATTTGGACTGCATCGCCGCGTCCTGCTCTACGCAGGGCACCTTTAGCAGCAGCATCCAGCTTAGTTCCGTTTACACGAACCGTAGGTTGCCCCGATACTTTAAAGCTAAACCCGGTAACGTTTAAGTTCACATCAAAATCGAAGTCTTCCAGCACAGCCGAAATCGTTGAGATCTCAAGTCCTTGACGTTGCATACGCACAATCCCGGTTTCTCCACGGATTGCTCCTACAGGTGCAGGAATGTCCTTGATACGGAATTCAGCAGGTGTTCTTACACCGGTGCCGTCAGGCAAAGTACCACTAGCAGTGATCGTTACTGTTCTTCCTGCTCCCGGACGCATAACATATTTACTACCGGACACTTTGCTAAGTCCTGGAGCTGTGGCATTCACCTTATTATCAGGAATACCAGGGATGGAAACCGTCATTGGGTTGTCCACGCCACGATACACTACGTTCATTTTATCTGCAGCAATAACAGCTGAATTTGGTTTTGAGATTGTAGAAAATCCTAGATTCACCGGGATTTCGGTATCCTTACCATCTTCCGTAAAGATCAAATTCCCTTCGATCTTGTGATCTCCCGGACTTCCGGCGCTGATGTTCAGCATCACTTTACCATTTTGAATGGAATATTGATCCTGGGTAAGTGGTCTTCCGTCTAAAGTAAGCTCTACTCGGTTTGGCTTGGTGTTAGGGTCTTTACGTCCCAAAACAATTCCGCCGTCAAATTCTTCACCTGCATAGTATGCAGTTTTAGATGTCTCCAAGAGGGTGTTATATTGCGTAAAAGAAAGCGCAGCAGCTTGTTGACCTGCCAGCATTGTAGATAATATCTCACTCTCTACTGTTTGAACATCGTTTTGCATTTGCGTAAGTTTTGTACGCGATGCTACTAATGGGAATCCTTCAAAATGATAGTTCAACCATGGCACTTCAACACCGTCTCTACGGGTTTCCGGTTGAGTCTCAAATTTAGATTTCACATCGTTCGCAATGCTTTGAAAACGAGGTTCGTCACCAATAACACCTAACACACCTTCGCGGTAGGCATCGATCTTAGCAACAAACTCCTGTCCTGCAGGTGATAATTTATCACCCTGAAAGAATTTTTGATCTAAATGATCTGGCTTGTCCTGAACTTCGTAATCTTCCAGTTCTTCCGGTTTTACGGTTTTCAACATATCGTCCTTTATGGTGCCGATATATCCATAGAACTCATTGGATAGTTCACTAATACGATCTGCCTTCTCTTTTACCGCTCCGTATTGATCGGGTTGCTCTGACGCTTTCGTGGCCAAGCTTTCCATAAATGCGTTGTTACGGGCCTGTGTAGCGACATTGGATTCTGTTAAACGTTCGTTCAACAATCCGAATGCCGATAATACTTCTTTGGACATGTTCAATGCCAACATAGCGATGAAAACCAGATACATCAGGTTAATCATCTTCTGTCTTGGGGATAGTTTTCCTCCTGCCATTTTACTTCTTTTTAAAGATTAATAGTTAGTGAAAAACTACGCTTAGTTTCTATTGGTCATTGCAGAAAGCATACCACCGTAGACACCGTTCAACGATGACAGGTTGGTTGCCAAATGTTCCATTTGTTGTTTAAGTTGTTCCGCATTCTCTGCAACACGCTCATTTACTTCAGTTTGACGGCTGGTAGATTCTACCTGAACCTTATACAAGCTGTTCAACGATTCCATTTGCGCAGCGGCTAGAGCCATTTCTTCGCTGTATTTCTTGGTAGAGCTCATTGCTTCGGCAGTAGGTGCCATTCCTTTTGCAGCTCCTTCGAAAGAACGAATGCTATCACTCAGGCTATTCATTAATTCTGAATCGATACGTGCTTCTTTCAGCATTTCATCTAATTTCTTAGAAAGTAATCCGTCTGCATCTTGCGGTTGTTGTTTTTTCTTGTCTGAAGCCATACCACCTGCCAATTCGGGGTATACCAACGACCAGTCCAAATCGTCTTCAACAGGTTCAAAAGCAGAGATAGCGAAAATAATCGCTTCTGTAATCAAACCAATCGCCAACAATAATCCTCCGTTCAAAGGACCTAATTCCCAGTGAAGGATCTTAAAAAGAGCTCCTAAAATTACAATAGATGCTCCAAGGCCATAGGCCATATTAAATAACTTCTTAGATGATCTTGATTGTGCCATAATACAATAGTTTAGTTTAGTTAAGTGTAGTTAAGATTTAGTTGTTCAATCATGTATAATGGAGGGGGGCTTATCTAGCGTCTCCTAAATTTTCGTTTAAAGTAACATCAGTTCCCATGTAGTCCTGAACTGTTCTAAAGCCAATATAGCTTCGTGCAGAATCTGCATACTCGTAATCACGGGTGCTTACCTGTAGGAAATAAGCAACATCTTTCCATGATCCGCCACGAACTACCTTACGCATGTTATCTTCGTCGTTTACGTTGGGATTCATGGTTGAAGTATATTCGTAGGAAGCCGGGTCGTATGAAGAGGCTACCCATTCGCTTACGTTTCCTGCCATGTTGTAGAGATTATAATCATTAGGCTCGTAGGCGTCTGCTTCTACGGTATATAACGCTTGATCTGCCGCATAGTCTCCACGCAAAGGTTTAAAGTTCGCCAAGAAACAACCTCTGTCGTTCTTAGCATAAGGTCCTCCCCATGGGAAGGTCGCAGATTCCAGTCCGCCACGTGCCGCATACTCCCACTCGGCTTCTCCCGGAAGACGGAAAGAATTCACATGGTTTCTGTCTCTTGATTTCTGATAGGCATTTTTATACAAGGTTCTCCATGCACAAAATGCTTTGGCCTGTTTCCAGTTAACACCAACAACGGGGTAATCGCCATATGCCTCATGCCAAAAGTAATCATTGTGCATCGGCTCATTATAAGAGTAATTGAAATCTTTGATCCAAACTGTAGTATCGGGGTAGATCTTTACTTCTTCCTTCTTTATAAAATCCTTTCGTCTCTTGCTTTTATCTCTTGCCGCGGCTTGAATATCCATGTACGTATACTGGAACTTCAATTTATCTACATCAATGGTGCGCTGCCCGTTATATGCCTCTTCTGCAGGGATATACATGGTATCCATCACTTCGCTGTAGTATTCATCCGGGTACTCTGCAGTATCCCAAATAAGATCAACATCATTATTGATTTTTCTACCGGCATAGAAGTCCTCACCCATTCCATAATAGTTATCATACATATATTGGTCGTAGGGAGTCATTTCTTCGTTCTCTTGATCGACAAAGGCAAATTCTCCAATTCCACCATCGCCGGGCGTAGCTCCTACCTCATCGGCAAGGATCGCTAAACGCAGTCTTACAGTAGAATCCCGTACCCAATTTACAAACTGACGGTATTCTGCATTGGTAATCTCGGTCTCATCCATGTAGAAGGAACGAACCGTTACGGTCTTTGTAGGGGCATCATTTACCGCCACAAAGTCGTCGTCGGATTTACCCATGATGAAAGACCCACCAGGGATAAGTGTCATTCCGTACGGCTTTTCGGGATACCATTTTTTACCTTTTGCTCCAACTAGTTCTCCTCTATCGCCAGAGTTACAACTAAACAAAAAGGCTACAATCGCAGTTAATGCAATAAACTTCTTCATAGGTGTTTAGGTTAAATTTTCGAGATTCAAGGGCGTAAACCTATCTATAAAATTTTAAAAAAACAACAATTTTCTTAAAAATCCCTTAAAGCTCTTTTTTACTTAGTTCGTTTGGTTATACTTCATTCTTTCGGCGGGCTTTCAACCACCTTTCAGGAATCTCCTGATTTGTTGCACCCAAATATTCGCCATAAGTGCAAGGTAATAACGTTCTACTTTTTAATTTATTATTAACATTTGAAATAAAAGGTAATTCTATCCACCACCGACCCGTCTTATTGCTTTTCTTAAAGATCAGCACTTCGTCGTCAACAGGTACCTTATATGTTGTAAATAATTCGTTTTTACTGAAGTCTTCATCAGCTACTCTAAAATTGACACCCTCTATAAAGTACCAAAATATCTGAGCGATCAACATCGCCGCACTTTCAGCATTCTTATAATCGGTCAATTCATAAACTCCAAAAGAGCTCACCTTATTACTTATACCTGCATACCGGGCGATCGCACAGATCTCACGCCCGTCAAATCCGTTGGGGCTTGCGTTGTTCTTATAACTCAATTCGGCACTTTTTATTGCAGCTACATCCAAAGCTACAATATTGGTGTTTCGCATAATCGGTTCCACCAAGGTAATATCGGCCGTTACTTCACCCAAGCGGTAAGCATCAAAGTACAATTTCTCCATAAGGGCGATCTCTGCCGGGGGATTAAAATACGACTGATACCCCAAAACACTATAGTTAAAAAGGTTATACGGCTTGTCTACAATGATCTTCCCGACGTACGAAATATTTGAAATTGGCTTCTCGGCATCTCCCAGATCGAAGTTGCAATCTACATTCACTAGATTCACCATGGTTCCAACATCATCATAAGCGCGGTACTGGCCGTAGACCAGGTCTTGACTTCCCCCCAAGATAAGTGGTATGATCTTTTTTCGAAGAAGCGCTTCAATAACCGTACGCATAGCAAAGTAGGTATCTTGCACGGTTTCTCCTCTTTCGATATCACCTATATCAATGATCTTATGATTCCAGTTACCCGGATACAATGCGTAAAATGCCTTCCGAAAGGCATCGAAACTTGGTTCTCCCCCTAAAAAATTGATGTCGTTACGATTCTCCTTAACTCCCAATAGTGCAAACTTCACCTGCGAGAGTGAAGGCAGCGTTCCTTGCTCGGTATGCACTTCAATTTGTTTTCCTAATACGCCGGTTGGCAATATTTCTCTGTGAGCGAGCACCGACTTAGACACGGGGGTCAAAAATTCAATCATTAGTTTTTCTTGGTGGTCGTTTTCTTTTTACGGCTTGCTTTCTTCTTAGGTGCTTTCTTTTCCAGCAATGCCTGAGCTTCTTCCAGTGACATGGCTTCGGCTTTTGTGGATTTGGGCAATTCTACCTTGGTCTTTCCCTTGATCAAGTTAAAACGACCCCAACGGGCTTTTTCAAGACGAATTCCTTCATCGGGCCATTCCTGAATAAGCTTATCGATCTCCTTTTGCTTTTTATCTTCAATGAGCTGTTCGATATCCTCTTCGGAAAGATTATCGAAGTCATACTTCTTGTTTACGTTAATGAACATATTGTTCCACTTGATAAATGGGCCGAAGCGACCGGTACCTTTCTGAACCGGTAATCCTTCATACATATATATAGGTGCATCTGCCTTTTTCTTCTCTTCGATAAGCTCTTTCGCTAAGGCCATGTCCACATCCAACGGATCGACATCCTTAGGCAGCGAAATGAATTTTTTTCCGAAGCGCACATAAGGTCCAAAGCGACCATTATTCACTTCAACTTCCTCTCCTTCGTATACCCCGAGAGTCTTCGGTAATTTGAACAGGTCCATAACCTCTTCAAAAGTAACCAAGTGTAATTGTTGGTCGGGACGCAAACTTGCAAACTTTTTCTCGTCATCGTCGGGAGCACCAATCTGAGCCATGGGCCCAAACTTACCGAGTCGCACCAATACCGGACGACCCGATTCGGGGTCTTCACCTAAGATACGCTCACCACTTTCACGATCGGCATTCTCTTGCACATCTTCAACCTTGGGATGAAATTTTCCGTAGAAATCCTTCAGCATTTGTTTCCACTCCTCTTTTCCTTCGGCTATATCATCAAAATCCTGTTCTACTTTGGCCGTGAAGTTGTAGTCCAAGATATTCTTAAAGTGATCTACTAAAAAGTCATTCACGATCAATCCAATGTCTGTAGGAACCAATTTTCCTTTATCACTCCCTACAGTCTCGGTAAGTTCTTTTTCCTTGACAGTATCTTTTTGAAGGGTAAGCTGTATGTAGTTGCGCTCTGTCCCTTCTACTGTACCCTTTTCAACATAGTTTCGGTTGATAATGGTAGATATAGTGGGTGCATAGGTGGAGGGGCGGCCAATACCAAGTTCCTCTAATTGTTTTACCAACGACGCTTCTGTATAACGATACGGCGGTCTTGTATATCGCTGGGTAGCCGTAATGTACTGATTCTCCAAGCGCTCCCCCTTACTAAGATTAGGTAACATCCCCTCCTGCTCTTCTTCTTCAAAATCGGTGCCTTCCAAGTAAACTTTCAGAAAACCGTCAAATTTGATCATCTCTCCATTGGCCGCAAAATGTTCGGCGACCTTTTCTGAACCCGAAATAGCGATCTTCACATTGGTACGTTCCAATTGTGCATCGCTCATCTGAGAAGCCAAGGTGCGCTTCCAAATTAGATCGTACAAGCGCGCTTGGTCGTAATCTCCTTGTATGGTATGTTGTGACATGTCGGTAGGACGAATCGCTTCGTGTGCTTCTTGAGCACCCTTCGATTTTCCTTTAAAGTTTCGGGGATGGCTGTATTTACTACCGTATGACGTTTCGATTTCTTTTTGTGCTGCGTTTTTGGCCTCGTTGGACAAGTTCACGCTATCGGTACGCATATAGGTGATCAAACCGGCCTCGTAGAGCCTTTGGGCGATGGTCATGGTCTTTCCTACTGAAAAATATAATTTACGCGCTGCTTCCTGCTGAAGGGTTGATGTAGTAAAGGGTGGCGCCGGAGATTTCTTTGCCGGCTTTTTGACCAATTCTGAAATTTGATACGAAGCGCCCAAATTCTTCCGAAGGAATTCACGTGCTTCCGCCTCGGTGTCAAAATTCTTAGGAAGTTTTGCCTTGAAGCTAATTCCTTCCGAAGTAGTGAACTCAGCATCCACACGGTAGGAAGCCACAGGTGTAAAGGCTTCGATCTCACGTTCGCGCTCTACGATAAGCCGAACTGCTACCGACTGGACGCGTCCCGCGGAGAGACCTCCTTTTACCTTACGCCAAAGGACCGGAGAAAGTTCATAACCTACTAAGCGATCTAAAATACGTCGCGCCTGTTGTGCATTCACCAGATTGTAATCGATCTGGCGCGGATTCTCAATGGCTTTTAAAATAGCCGATTTGGTGATCTCATGAAAGACAATTCGTTTGGTCTTATCGTCCTTGAGGTCTAACGTTTCGGCCAAGTGCCAAGCGATGGCTTCCCCTTCACGGTCCTCATCACTCGCCAACCAAACCATATCGGCTTTTTTTGCAAGTGCCTTGAGTTCCTTCACTAGGCCTTTCTTATCACTGGAGACTATATATTTAGGTGTAAAATCGCCATCCACATCTACACCCAGTTCTTTTGAGGGCAGATCGGCAATATGTCCAAAGCTGGACGTAACCTTGAAATCTTTACCTAAAAATTTTTCAATGGTTTTTGCTTTTGCAGGCGACTCAACAATCACTAAATTCTTTGCCATATTCACGTTGTTTGGGGTACAAAAGTATCTATTTTTTTTAATACAACGGAAGTACCCCTAAAAATAAGGGGTTTAAGAGCTCCTTTATGATGCCGGTTTTAGAGTCCGGTTGGGGTCGTATTTCTGTCGGTTACAAGACTCAACCCTACGGTGTCTTTATAAATAAAGTACATCGGGATGTGTACAAAAAACGCAGTCACAAAAACACCCACAATACACAGCAGGATCCCCAATTGGGCGATCAATCCGGCGACGATCATCAATCCGAAGATAGTCAACCAGAATTTGTTCCCTAGTTTAAAACTTGCTTTGATGATCTCAGAAACGGACAATTCCGGATGAAACGCAAAGAACACCACTACAAGTTGTAGCGGAACCATGACATAAAAAATAGGTAAATAGCATGCAAGAACTGCGGCAAATGCTATTCCGAAGGTTGCCAAGGAGAGCAGTAGTAGTTTTTTGAAATTACCTCTAATTAGGTCGAAATAACCTCCCACATTCTCTGTGGTTCCCATATCTGCTTTTTTCAGAACACGTATAAAGTGGGCGGTAATGCCATACACCACAGCTTGCACTAAAAAGATGAGAATAAAAATCGCAATAACATATAATATAAGGACAGGGATGTACGGCGTAATATCGGGTTCATTATAGTATGCGTAAGAATCGTACGAATGATAACTATCGAAGCCACCTAAATAAAAGATAAAGGCTATATATGGTATATAGATAAGAAGGATCATTGGAATGACGACTACCATACTAACGAGCGCATGATACAATGCCTGTTCCCACACCTTTTTAAAAAGTTCGAAGCTTTTTGAGAGGATATCACCAAAATCGGGTTTATTGGCATGTTCAATTTTAGAAAAAATAGGATGTTCCATAGTCGGTTGGCTGAAAATGATGCTTTAAATTTACAAAAAAGAAATCTGCCAATTTGTCACAAACATCAATTTAATTGTATCTTTGCCAATGCAAATTGGAAAGGTGGCGTTATAATTGTCAACCCTTAAAAATTATCGTATCTGAAGAGACCTATGAAAGAGAAAATCATTGATGAATCCCAGCAAGGCGAATCGCTTATTTTAGAACCACGGCCCGAGAATCGTCGTAAGCTATTCATTGAGAGCTATGGCTGTCAAATGAATTTTAGCGACAGCGAGATCGTAGCCTCTATTTTGGCCAACGAGGGTTTCAATACCACCAATCGGTTGGAAGATGCAGATCTGGTCTTGGTAAATACCTGTTCGATTCGTGACAAGGCCGAACAAACCGTACGCAAGCGTCTGGAAAAATACAATGCCGTTAAACGTATCAACCCTAAGATGAAAGTGGGAGTTCTGGGCTGTATGGCCGAACGATTAAAGGAAAAGTTCCTGGATGAAGAGAAGATTGTAGACATGGTGGTAGGGCCCGATGCCTACAAAGATCTTCCAAATTTATTGCAGGAAGTAGAAGAAGGACGTGACGCGGTAAATGTTATCTTATCTAAAGATGAAACCTACGGAGATATCGCTCCGGTACGTCTGGGAGGAAATGGTGTTACTGCTTTTGTGAGTATTACCCGTGGCTGCGACAATATGTGTACATTTTGTGTCGTACCCTTTACCCGAGGACGCGAACGAAGCCGAGACCCACAAAGCATTCTTGCCGAAGTGAACGATCTGGCCGAAAAAGGATACAAGGAGATCACACTTTTGGGGCAGAATGTGGATAGCTATCTGTGGTACGGGGGCGGACTTAAGAAAGATTATAAGAATGCGACCGACATGCAAAAAGCAACAGCTACCGGTTTTGCTGAACTATTGGAAATGGTCGCTCAAGCACAACCGCATATGCGAATTCGGTTTTCAACGAGCAATCCGCAAGATATGACCGAAGATGTACTGCACAGTATGTCGAAATACCAAAATATTTGTAACTACATCCATCTACCGGTACAAAGCGGAAGCTCCCGTATTTTAAAGGAAATGAATCGCCAACACACCCGTGAGGAATACATGCATCTTATAGACCGTATTCGGGAGATCCTTCCTGATTGTGCGATCTCACAGGATATGATCACCGGGTTCCCTACCGAAACGGAAGAAGACCACAAAGCAACCTTATCTCTTATGGAGTATGTAAAATACGATTTCGGTTTTATGTTTATGTATTCTGAAAGACCCGGAACCTTAGCCGCACGTAAATTGGAAGATGATGTTCCTTTGGAAACCAAAAAGCGTCGTCTTACCGAGATCGTAGACCTTCAGCAACAACATTCGGCGTACCGCACGCAACAATTTGTAGGAAAGACCGTAGAGGTATTGATAGAAAAAGAATCTAAAAAAAGTGACCTTCAATGGAGCGGAAGAACCCCTCAAAATACGGTAGCCGTCTTTCCGAAGGAACACTACAAGGTAGGAGATTTTGTGAATGTATATATAGAAGATTGCACCACCGCAACCCTTATAGGAACCGCTGTGGGCTACTCAGATAATAACTAGGTATGGAAAGTGTACAGGCAGTAAAACAACGCTTTGGCATTATAGGAAACGATCCTAAACTCAATCGCGCCGTGGAAAAGGCCATTCAGGTGGCACCAACTGATATTTCGGTGCTGGTGACAGGTGAGAGCGGTGTAGGCAAGGAAAGCATTCCCAAGATCATTCATTCCCTATCCCACCGTAAACACGGCAAATACATAGCCGTGAATTGTGGTGCGATCCCCGAAGGCACGATAGACAGTGAGTTGTTTGGTCACGAAAAAGGTGCTTTTACAGGAGCCACTGCCACACGAAGCGGATATTTTGAAGTGGCCGACGGAGGCACGATCTTTCTGGATGAGGTAGGCGAACTTCCACTGCCTACACAGGTACGCTTATTACGTGTTTTGGAAAATGGTGAATTTTTAAAAGTAGGATCTTCCAAGACTCAGAAGACCGATGTTCGTATCGTGGCGGCCACCAATGTGAATATGAACGAAGCGATCGATAAAGGAAAATTCAGAGAAGACCTCTATTACCGACTAAGTACGGTGGAGATCGGCCTCCCACCGCTACGAAAACGAAGTGAGGACATTCATTTATTGTTTCGAAAATTCGCTTCAGATTTTGCCCAAAAATATAAAATGCCTACCATTCGTCTGGAAGACGATGCGGTAGCCTTGTTGTTGCAATATCGCTGGGGCGGTAACATTCGTCAGTTGCGCAACGTAGCCGAACAGATCTCGGTGTTGGAGCAGGACAGGGATATTTCTTACAACACCTTAAAGCACTACCTTCCTGATGTTGGAAGCAATCTACCCGCTGTAATCCATTCAAAAAAAGAACACAGCGATTTTAGCAGTGAACGTGAGATCTTATATAAAGTCCTGTTCGATATGCAACGCGATGTGAACGATCTGAAGAAATTAACTTTAGAGCTAATGAAGAGCGGCAACGTTTCAAAAGTAAAAGAAGAACAATCATCGCTTATTAATAAGATCTATTCTGAAGACACCAATAATGAGGAACAACTTGCTGCTATTGTCGATGAGGAAGAAGCTGCCTCCCAAGACGTAGAAGTGCTAAGCATCCCTTCATCGGGTTCTGAAGCATTCGACGGGGCACAGAATAGAGCAAAAAAGGGGAATTACGATTTCGCCGAAGAGATTGAAGAAGAAGAAAATCTGTCCCTTCAGGAAAAAGAATTAGAACTCATCAAGAAGTCCTTGGAGAAATACGGAGGAAAACGTAAAGATGCCGCCGACGAACTTGGCATATCTGAACGCACGCTCTACCGAAAAATCAAACAATACAACCTGTAATGAAGCTGTTACAACTCGTTTTTATTCTATGTTTCTTTGTGCTGCCGCTTCAAAGTTGTAAATACTATTCACTAACAGGAGCGGATATCGATTATTCACAGACCAAGACCTTTCAGGTTAATTATTTTCAAAATACAGCCGCACAGGTAGAACCGGGGATCGCGAGGGATTTTACTCAAAACCTACAAGACTTATTGTTGAACCAAACCAGTTTGGACCTGGTCACCTCCAACGGCGACTTGGTGTATGAAGGGGAGATCGTTGAGTATTATATTGCGCCTATTACCGCGACCTCACAGAGCACGGCCGCACAGAACCGCTTGACCATCGCCGTGAATGTTCGCTTTTACAATACAAATGATGTTGAAAAGGATTTCGAACAACGATTCTCTTTCTACTTCGATTACCCCGGCGGGGCTTTGTTAACTGGAGCCCGTCTCGATGATGCCATTGCCGAGATCTTTGAGCGCATTACACAAGACATTTTTAATAAATCACTCGCGAATTGGTAAGTTTTTGAACACGAAAAAATACACATATCTGTTAGCGCATCCGCAAGATCTCAAAAAAGAGGATCTCAAGGAATTGGAAATCGTGATCCAACGCTATCCTTATTTTCAAAGCGCGCGTGCCCTTCAATTAAAAGGATTGAAGAACAACAACAGTTTTCTGTACAACGAAGCGCTTAAAGTTACGGCTGCCTATACTACCGATCGGGATATCCTGTTCGAGTATATTACCTCAGATAAATTCATCCAAAATGAGATCTCGCAAGCCATACAACAACATGACGAACATGTGCTAAGCATGGATGTAGAAAGTGAGGATGTTTCCGAACAGATAAGTTTGGCGCTGAACCGTCAAATGAAGGAGGAACTAAAAAAGGCAGAAGCCATTTTGAACCCCAATCTGTTTCAGCGCAAGTTAGAATCCATACAAGAGATCGTTGAAACACCTTCGGAAACCGAGGAGATCGTTGAAGCAACAAATGCTCCCTTGGAGTTTAAAAAGGAGGACACCCATTCGTTTTCCGAATGGTTAAAATTGACCAAAGCACAACCTATTGATCGTTCTTCGGAAGGAGATACGGCTAAAGAAACCGTATTGGAAAAAGAACGAAAGTTCGAGCTTATCGAGAAATTCATTCAGCAAAACCCAAAACTGAAACCTGCTTCCGAAGCTGTTTCGCGAAAAGATCTGGCAGAACCCTTTACACAAGCTGCAGATGCCCTAATGACCGAGACTTTGGCCAAGGTATACATGCAACAAAAGAACTATGTAAAGGCCATTCAGGCATATAAAATTTTAATTTTGAAATATCCCGAAAAAAGTGGTTTCTTTGCAGACCAAATTCGGGCAATAAAGAAATTGATTAATACTGAAGAACAATGAGTACGTTTACCATATTTTTGATCCTAATAATTTTCGTAGCCTTTTTACTGGTGGTAGTCATCATGGTACAGAATCCAAAAGGCGGTGGTCTATCCTCTTCTTTTGGAGGTGGTGGCACACAGCAATTGGGCGGTGTCAAGAAGACCACAGACTTCTTAGACAAGAGTACCTGGACCTTAGCCACCTTGTTATTGGCACTAATCCTGTTATCGAACATCCCAATTATGAGCGATACAGCTCCTGCAACCGATGTGTTCGATGAAGGCGCTATTGAGAATACCATCCCGGTAGATCCTAATGCCGGCAGTACGACAGAAGATCCAACTGAATAATCTATTGAACAAATTATCTAAATGCCTGCTTTTAATCGAGCAGGCATTTTTGTTTTAATTAATTTCTTATCTTTAACACTCTATTGTATAGAACTCCCCGGGATGGTTTTTTTTAAAAGCAATTTTATATGAAAAGTATTGCGTTGAGTTTTGTTCTCCTTCTTCTTTGTTCAGGTTGTTATACCTATAAGACACCCATTGAGATTTCCAACGCCGAAGCGAATGATAAATATGAGTTTGTCCTTAAAGAAACAGGGAAGAAACGAGCTCGTTATGTATCTATGGACGACACTCATGTGCTCTTGAAAAAGAACGGTCAAACCATGAGTGTACCTTTATCCGACATCATTGAAATCAAAAGCAGAAAATTCTCCTATTTCAATACCATTGTATCGATTCTTAGCATAAGTGTTGTCGCTATCATAACCATTGGTATATTCACATGGGATGGACCGGAAATCCCAATCTCACCGGCATTCCCTAATTAAGCAATTTTTGACCGACCTCTGACAAGCTGACATTTTGCTATCGCAAAGGTGTCAGTTTTTTGTCATGGCATAGTTTCTGCCTGTTAACAGCACAAACAATTAGAAGAATTAACAACTAAAAATTATACGAAAAATGGCGTTAAAAATTCAACCACTTTCAGACAGAGTTTTGGTGCAACCACAAGAAGCTGAAACCAAGACCGCGTCCGGTATTTACATTCCGGATTCTGCTAAAGAAAAACCACAACAAGGAAAAGTAGTAGCCGTAGGCAAGGGCAAGGAAGATCACAAGATGACTGTGAAGGTTGGTGATGTTGTCCTTTATGGCAAATACTCCGGCAGTGAGTTAAAATTTGACGGCAAGGACTATCTCATCATGAGAGAGGATGATATTCTGGCAATTATCTAATGTCAGTCAACGTTAAGCGGTCTGCCTTCTATTGTAAAGACTGCTTAATTTTCCATAAAAATCAATATTTCATAAAAAACATAGTTTAATTCGGCTGAAAGCTCAGGGCTTGAAGCATAAACCAAAACAGAAATGGCAAAAGATATAAAATTTGATGTAGAAGCACGCGATAGTATTAAGCGTGGTGTGGACGCATTGGCAAATGCAGTAAAAGTAACATTGGGTCCTAAGGGGCGCAACGTGATCATTAGTAAATCCTTTGGAGCACCGCAGGTGACCAAGGATGGTGTGACTGTTGCCAAAGAAATAGAATTAGAGGATGCCCTTGAAAATATGGGCGCCCAGATGGTTAAAGAAGTGGCTTCCAAGACCAACGATCTTGCAGGTGACGGTACTACCACTGCAACCGTGTTGGCACAAGCCATTGTAAAAGAAGGTTTGAAGAACGTTGCTGCAGGAGCGAACCCTATGGATCTGAAGCGCGGCATTGATAAGGCTGTGGAAGCAATCACCAAGGACCTGGAAAAACAGGCTACCCAAGTAGGAAATTCCAGCGATAAGATAAAGCAGGTTGCGGCTATCTCGGCCAATAACGACGATGTAATCGGTGAATTGATCGCAAAAGCTTTTGGAAAAGTAGGAAAAGAAGGGGTGATCACCGTAGAAGAAGCTAAAGGAACAGAGACCTATGTTGATGTGGTCGAAGGAATGCAGTTTGATCGCGGATATTTGTCACCTTATTTTGTCACCGACAGTGACAAAATGCAAACAGAACTTGAGAATCCAATGATCTTGTTGTACGACAAGAAGATATCTTCTATGAAAGATCTTCTTCCTGTGCTGGAGCCAGTGGCACAGCAAGGGAAGTCATTATTGATTATCGCCGAAGACGTTGATGGAGAAGCGCTGGCGACCTTGGTCGTAAATAAACTTCGTGGATCCCTAAAGATTGCCGCTGTGAAAGCTCCCGGATTTGGTGATCGAAGAAAGGCCATGCTAGAGGATATTGCAGTTTTAACAGGAGGTACCGTAATTTCTGAGGAACGCGGATTCACGCTTGAGAATGCTACCGTAGATATGCTGGGATCTGCCGAAACCATCACGATCGATAAGGACAATACTACCATCGTGAACGGCGCCGGAAATAAAGGAGACATTAAAGCACGTGTCAACCAGATCAAAGCCCAAATTGAAACGACCACAAGCGACTACGACAAAGAAAAGTTGCAAGAACGTCTGGCTAAATTGGCCGGTGGTGTAGCGGTATTGTATGTAGGTGCTGCTTCCGAAGTAGAAATGAAAGAAAAGAAGGATCGTGTGGACGATGCCCTTCACGCTACCAGAGCCGCTGTAGAAGAAGGTATTGTAGCCGGAGGTGGCGTGGCATTGGTGAGAGCTATTAAAGTGCTTGAGAAATTGACCACAGATACACTCGACGAATCTACCGGGATCCAGATCGTGGCACGCGCCATCGAATCACCTTTGCGCACTATTGTAGAAAATGCAGGCGGTGAAGGCTCTGTTGTAATTAACAAAGTACTGGAAGGTAAGAAGAACTTTGGGTACGATGCCAAAACCGAACAGTATGTGGACATGCTGAAAGCCGGGATCATTGATCCTAAGAAAGTGACCCGCATTGCTTTGGAAAATGCAGCTTCGGTGGCAGGTATGATCTTGACGACAGAATGTGCCTTGGTAGATATCAAGGAAGACAGTCCGTCCATGCCTCCAATGGGTGGCGGAATGCCGGGCATGATGTAATCAATGCCTGATGGCTTGACATAGAACGATTATTTTTGAAAGACCTCTGTTTTATCACAGAGGTCTTTTTTTATGTTAAAATAGGTTTACATAAGCGCCGTAGGAAAACCAATAGCGTGCGTGTTATAGCCTGAAGGGTTAGTTTTTGTTTTTCCTGAAAATTCTAAAGAGGGAGAGCGCTACCAAGGTGATCACAAGGGGCCAAATTACAAAAAGATCTACGCGCATGACATTGGCACCTTGATTGGGTTGGTAGGATAGCCACTGCTGCATATAATATTCCCATACCACAGCCGCAATAAGAACCACTATGGTAATGATGTACAAAAATGTTACGGGTTTTATCATCCTATAAAAATACAAAAACCACCTTGTTTAAGGGTGGCCACTAGGTATTTTCTGATTAAAAGGTTTATCGCAATAAACCCCCTTCGAATTACTTCTTCTTAGAAGCAGTCGGAGCCTTCTTAGCAGGAGCTTTCGCCGGTGCTTTCTTTGCAGAAGGCTTGCTGTTTGACTTAGGTGTTGCCATAATGAATATTGATTTAAATGACTAAGTAAATGTACATTGTTTTTTGATACGATGATTTTTTTGTTGGCTAAATTTTAACTAAAAAACACAACATTTTTTATGTAAAAAAAAGGAGCTGCATAACAACTCCTTTTTTCATTGCTTCGAGATCGTTTCAGTAGCTTACTTTACGCTGCTACAAGCGTATCCTTAGTTAGTCTATGACAGGAAATCTTCACAAGCTTCAATACATTTCTTACACGCTTCTGCGCACTGCTTACAATGGTCGTGATCGTGCTGTCCGCATTCTTCGGCACATGCCTTACATACTTTAATACAATAGCGAACCAAATCATCTACCTCTTTGTAATCCATAGCCAAAAGTTGATTCAATGTGCTACAGACTTCGGCGCAAACACGGTCTGTACGAATACAGCTGACCATTTGTTTTACATTCGGTTCATCTAAACAGGCATCGGCACAATAATTACAGTGATTGATGCAGTTTCCTAAGGCGTGAATTAATTTTTCGTGTCTCATCATTCATTATTTTAAGATTCACATGAAGATACGTATTGGTACCTTCATATCCTTTTAAAGGAATGATAAGATTTGCTTTAGAAATACTAAAATTTCCTTAAGATACCTTACTTATTAAGATACCGCTCTCACGATCATTTTGTCTTTTATCGATTATCTTTCTTGCCGTGTGCGTCCTTGATCTCTTCGTCACGGTATTTACAACAATCGTGTACACTGTTGTATGCTTCCTCGGTTGCTTTGATCTCATGAGTATCATGACCTACATTCGCTATGTTTTGCTGAATGGTAGCTAGATCGGTTTTACGCTCATCATAGATAAGACTTAATTGATGTGTTTCTACACTCCAAACTGCCGATTTCACGCCCTTTGTATTTAAGGACGCTCGCTTGATACGCTGTTTACACATGCCACAAATACCGTCGACCTCAATGGTAGCTCTTGCATTCTTGTCCTGTGCAAAAGCAGTGGTGGTCATTAACAGTACAGTTACTAATAAAAGTACTTTTTTCATTGTTCTGATTTTTAATATTCTGAAGACGGCGCACCCTTCGCACATCTTCTGTTAGTTACCAATCGTTGCCGGGTGTTAGCAAAAATTTTTAATTCAATTTATAACGCAAGCCAGCATAATACATACTCCCAAAAATAGGGCCATACACAAAAGTAGTATCAAAATTTGGTCCAAAGGGATCCTGACTTGCAATAATTGGATTTTCCTGAGTGACATCCAAGATATTCTCTCCTCCAAAATAGATTTCAAAATTAGGAGTTAAGACATTTGTAATTTGTGCGTTGAGCGTACCAACCGTAGGAGAATACTCCGGTAATTGATACGGTAAGGGATTATCACTTGTTTTAGGGAATCGTTGTTCTCCCAGCCAATTATAGGTGGCATCGAACTTCCATTGAGAGCCGTTTGGCTGCACTTCGGTTTCGTAGGCCACATTTCCAAATACACGATGCCGGGCTGTAAGCGGCTTTTCAAGCCTGCCCGAGATATAATCGGTTTGAATATCGTAATACTTGTAGGCGCTTCGCACATCCAATCGTTCTAATACATTGATATGAAATTCTACCTGAAAGCTGTTGGCGTAGCTCTCCCCCTTCAGATTATAAAAACGAATCTCTTTTCGGTTCTCCCAGTCTACCACCACCTGATCCTGAAAATCGGTACGGTAGAAGTCTAATGTAATATCGGCTTTTCTTCCGAAGAGATCAAAACCTTGCAAATACGAAACCCCATAGTTCCATGCGATCTCAGGATCCAATCCGTAAATCTCCCCGCCGCTGTCCAAAATATTGATGGTACGTGCCGTAGCGAAAAGCGACTGATTTTCGGCAAAGATGTTCGCACTTCGTTTTCCACGACCCACCGATGCCCGAAAAGCCGATTTCCCCCAAGGCGTGTACCGCACATGCAAGCGCGGTGTTACAAAGGTTCCTAATAAATTATGATGATCTAAACGAATTCCTGCCGTAAGATTGAGACTGCCAAGATTGTCATAAGCATATTCAAAAAATCCTCCAACCGAATTTTCGGTCCGGCTGTAAACCTCACTGTTCACGAACTCCTCATAATCGTCGTGGGTATAACTTACTCCCGTTTTAACCTTATGACGTGAATCACTAATAATAGAATTATACACAAAGTTAGAATAGATACTGCGATGCGAGATATCGTACGTATTCAATCCAAAATAAGAAGCTTGTTCGTGTTCACTGAAAGCAAACTGAAGCCCTGCCGTTTGATAGGGAATATTCGGGTTAACATAACCCAACTTTGCTGAAACATCGTACCGCCGGGTATCGATCTCACTGCGCCAAAGATCAGGTACGGCTTGGCGGGTTGTGCCATGTCCTCCGCCACCGTCACCGGGGCTGTCGTGATCAGAATCCAACTGTCCGGCCTGCTTTGCATCGTCCAAATATCGAAAATTTAAAAAGCTCACAAAGCCTTTTTCGGCATTGGTATACTGCCATCGGTTCATCACATTGATTTGCTCTCCTGTTGGCATATCCAAGAAAGTATCGTTGTTCTCGTCGTGTTCCTTATTTCGAACATTGCCATGCAAATAGAGCCCGGTACTCCATTTGTCGCTCACTTGTGTATTGAGGTGTGTGTTCAGTTCAAAACGGTCGTTAGTGGCTCCATAGAGATTGACAAACAATTTATCATCGGTTGAAGGTTTTCGCAACTCGGTGTTGATCTGTCCGGCAATACTTTCAAATCCGTTTGTCACACTTCCCGCACCTTTCGTGATCTGTATGCTCTCAACCCACGTCCCGGGAATGAAGCTCAAGCCATACGTTTGGGAGGCTCCGCGAATTGCAGGAATGTTCTCTGTAGTGATCAAGATATACGGACTCGTAAGGCCCAGCATTCTAATTTGGCGCGCTCCCGAAACGGCATCGGCAAAATTGACATCGATGGAGGGGTTGGTCTCAAAGCTTTCAGAGAGGTTACAACATGCTGCTTTTAAAAGCTCATCACTACTTACATTGGTAATATTTTCTGCTGAAATGTAAGACACCGAACTTGACTTTTTACGTGTATTGACAGTCACCTCTTTCAGATTATTGGACGCACGTAGCACATGTCTAATATTTTCTGAATTATTGATTGTTAGGGTATCTGTATCGTATCCCACATAACTTACCACCAATTGGGTATACTCGATCCTATAAGGAATACTGAAAGTTCCGTCTAAGTCGGTAATGCTTCCTATGGAAGTATCCAACCAGTATACGTTGGCGCCGGGGAGCCCTATGGTCTCATTATTCTCAGTTTGGGTTAGGATGGTTCCTTCCAACGATTCCTGAGAAAATATTATGGATGGAAGAATAAATATAAGGAGTTTTAAATAGTTCATTCTAGGGTTGTAGGTTTAAAATATGATGTTTGCCAAAAAATTAAGAGCAATGGTATTATAAAATTCTTCGATAAGCAAATGTGAAAGGCAATACGAAGTATAGAAAAAGTTTTCATTCGACATATAGATCAATTAGAGGGTGAGACATAGGCCATGAGGGCTGTTTGCCGATGAAAGTCTGTTATGCTCTCTATGATTTGTTTCTGAAACATAAGTTGTAATTCTTGAATATCTAGAACATCGGTAAAATCGATTGTACCGGTCTCATAGTTCTTTAGAAGAATTTCTTCAGCATCCTTAGCCTGTGCAAGGTTTTGCATTTGCGTACGATAGCGTATTACGGCCGAGTTTCGGTTTGAAATAGCGGTTCTCACTAAATTATCCAATACATTTTGTCGCGTCTCTTTTTGTGCGATCAACTCTTGTTGGCGCAATTGGTTTTGCTTTGAAACAGAGGTATATTTCTTACTAAAAATTGGAACTGACACCGTTAGCATAGGCATTAAGATATCCTTGCCATTCTCTGAAACGTTCATATCGGATCTGTTGCTAACAGGAATATAATCGAGTCCGAAACCAAGGCTAGGAGCCGCCTCCTTTCGATTAAGTTGTTCAGCTTGCACTACAGATTCGTACAATGCATCGTACCGTAAAAGCTCGGGATGCAGTTCAAGTTGAGTTGGTTCTACTGAGATCACTTCTGAAGGTATGGATAGTGTATCGGTGATTTCCACCGTACTATCTTCCGTTCTGTGAAGCATATTATTGAACATAGCTTCTTGAGCTTTTGTTTGCTCCTGCAATACAGCAAGTTCTTGCTGTAATTCATTTTGTCTTATTTGAAGACGTAGTACGTCTACGGCTGAGGCAGTACCTACTTCAACCGATGTTAGTGCCAATTGTTCATAAGTTTGCAAAAGCCGGATGTTCTCCAAAAGAACAAGTTGTTTTTCTTTAAGTGCAAACAAGGTATAGTACCCCTGGGCTACTTCCAAAGCCAATTTACGTTTGGCAATTGCAATATCGACATATTGCGCTTCGGCCATTGAAGCTGCATAAGTTTCTCTTGCCGTGAGGGTTCCAAACCAAGGAATCATTTGACGTAACGAAAACCGTGCGCGTTGCGCTCCTGTTCGAGTTTCGGGTTCGCTAATAAAATATCCGGCGGTCAATTCGGTATTGGGGAGACTGTTCGTTTCATTCACTTTTTCTTCAGCAAGTGCATATCGCATATCAACCACTTGAATCTCGGGGTTGTTTGCAAGTGCTGTTTGGATATAACTAGTTAGCTCTTGCGTATGACCTTCCGAAGGGAATAGTAGGATAGAAAATAATAGAAGTTTTAATTTTTTCATGAGTTAATTTTTTTAAGCTGTACTTCCTTGCGCCAACTAAACAGTACGGGCACTACAAACAATGTGATAAGGGCAATCAACATCCCCCCAAAACTGGGTATGGCCATAGGAATCATGATATCACTTCCACGGCCAGTCGAGGTTAGGATGGGCAGCAAGGCTAAAAGTGTTGTAGCAGTTGTCATGAGACAGGGACGAATACGTTTTTCTCCTGCTTCAACGACCGACGCTCTTATCTCTGCTGTACTTTTAGGTTCATTTTTCTGAAAGGTTTGTGTTAAATAGGTCGCCATCACTACGCCGTCATCGGTTGCAATGCCAAACAAAGCGATGAAACCTACCCAAACGGCAACACTCAAATTGATGGGATGCATTTGAAACAAGTCGCGAACGTTTGCCCCCAGAAAATTAAAATTGAAGAACCAAGACTGTCCGTACAACCAAATCATGATAAATCCGCCTGCAAAAGCAACGGCGATTCCGGTAAATACCATGAATGAGGTTGAAACCGATCGAAATTGAAAATACAATATTAAAAAGATGATAAATAGCGATAAAGGCACTACCAGCGAAAGTGTTTTTTCTGCTCGCAGCTGATTTTCGTAAGTTCCCGTAAAACGATACGTAATCCCTTTGGGAACAACAAGCGAGCCTTCATCGATCTTTTGTTGAATAAGCACTTGTGCATTCTCAACCACAGTTACTTCAGCAAAAGCATCCCTTTTATCAAAAAGTACATAGCCCACCAAAAATGTATCTTCGCTTTTAATTACTTGTGGCCCCTGTTCATACCTAATTGTAACTAATTCTCCCAAGGGTACAGGTGCCCCTTTGGCAACCGGCACATAAATATTCTTAAGATCGTCGGGGGTATCTCTTAATTCTCTAGGATAGCGAACACGAATGCCATAGCGCTCTCTCCCTTCAACGGTTTGCGTAAGAGGCATTCCTCCCACTGCGACCTGTATTACACGTTGCACATCCTCTACACCCACTCCATAGCGTACTAGTCGCTCTCTATCAATATCTATAAGTAAATAAGGTTTTCCAACAATTCTATCGGCAAATACGGCTTCATCTTTCACCCCTTCTACCTCCTTTAAAATCTTCTCTAATTGAATACCAAAAGCTTCAATCTCTCTTAGATCCTGACCCTTCACCTTAATTCCCATGGGAGCTCGCATTCCGGTTTGCAACATGACCAACCTCGTTTCAATAGGCTGTAATTTAGGCGCCGATGTAACACCAGGAAGTTTTGTAACACGTACGATCTCATTCCATATATCGTCAGGCGATTGAATCTCGGGACGCCAATTTCGGTAATACGCTCCCATTTCATCTGGGATAAGTTGGTCCCGATCTACTGCAAACCAAGTATTCGACAGGGTAGTATCTGCTCGTTCGATATCTTTAACATCTGTATTTGGGTTCCGAAATATTCTCCCGTCTTTTAGCACATACAGTCCATCTTCATTTACACGATACCGTTGTCGTATACCGGAAGCATTGAGCATGTACTCCGGTTTGTATTGTATAATATTCTCATACATGGATAAGGGCGCCGGGTCTAATGCAGATTCCGTCCTCCCTGCCTTTCCAACAACAGTCTCAATTTCAGGAATTGAAGCTACGGCCATATCCAATTGTTGCAGGACACGCTTATTTTCTTCAATTCCAGCATGAGGAAGGGATGTAGGCATCAATAAAAAAGATCCTTCATTAAGGGACGGCATAAATTCCTTACCCGTATTTTGCATTATAACAATTCCAAAAATTACAATGATTGTTGGGATACTTAGAAATAGTAGTTTGTTTTGAAGTGACCAGCGTAAAATTTTCGTATAATTTCTTCGGAATACCCAAAAGACTGCCAACAAGCCAAAACAGACAATACTCACAAAAATAAGGTTCCAAAAAATTGATTTGTCTAAACCTAAGGGTCGCCAATAGCTTGCCAGCAAAATAACAATTGCTGCTACCGAAATAAGCATGTTGGTTAGATTGGCTCCTTTTTCAGATAAAATACCTCTTTGCAAAAATATGCCTGCAACACCAAACGCCATTAGCAAAAGACCAAGCCAATACCCGAAGAACACTGCTGTAATACCAACTATTATCAATACACCATTTATGATAATTCGATAATTCAATGAGACATTTCGTTTTTTAAACATATATGCCGCAAATGGGGGAATAATAAACAAGGCGATTACTATAGAAGCAGTAAGAGCCATTGTTTTTGTAAAGGCTAAGGGTCTGAATAGTTTCCCTTCGGCACCAATCATTGTAAAAACAGGTATAAAACTTATTATAGTTGTTAAAACAGCGGTTAGAATAGCGCCGGATACCTCAGCCGTGGCATTGTACACTACCGCATTGACAGGAAGATCATTCTCATTCTCGTCCAGATGCCGAAGGATATTTTCAGAAAGGATTACACCCACATCCACCATGGTTCCTATGGCAATGGCAATCCCGGATAGTGCAACGATGTTAGCGTCCACACCGAAAATTTTCATACTAATAAAGACCATTAAGACCGCCACAGGCAGTAACCCTGAAATCAAAACGGAAGCCCGAAGATTAAATACCATTACAAGAATTACTAGAATGGTAATAAGTATTTCCATGGAAAGGGCTTCATTCAACGTTCCCAGTGTTTCCTGTATTAGTTCTGTCCTATCGTAAAACGGAACGACGGTGAGTTGGGAAATGCGGCCATCGCTAAGTTCCTTTGAAGGAAGACCACCGGCAATTTCAGCGATTTTCTCCTTTACATTCGTGATAACTTCCAGCGGATTTGCACCATAGCGAGCCACGACGACCCCACCCACCACCTCGGCACCTTCTTTATCTAGAATACCTCTTCGGGTTTGAGGACCTAAGCTAACACTGGCTATATCTTTCAAGGTGATCGATGTAAAATTTTGTGAGGCCACCACCGTCTTTTCAATATCTTCAAGCGATTGCACATATCCTAGACCGCGAACCAGATATTCTGCCTTATTGATTTCTAGTGTTTGGGCACCAATATCTTGATTACTTTGTTTTACGGCCTTTACAACACTTTCTAAAGAAATGCCGTATTGTCGCATAAGTTCAGGGTTGACATCAATTTGATACTCCTGAACATACCCCCCAATCGAAGCTACTTCTGAAACACCACTAGCCGAAGCCAAAGCATATTTCACGTAATAATCCTGAATGCTTCGCAATTCCTGAAGATCCCAGCCTCCGGTAACATTCCCATCTGTATCACGTCCTTCGAGAGTATACCAGAAGATTTGACCAAGCCCTGTAGCATCCGGACCCAAAGAAGGATTTATGCCTTCAGGCAGGAGACCTGAGGGTAATGAATTGAGCTTTTCTAAAATACGACTGCGACTCCAGTAAAATTCAATGTCCTCTTCAAAAATTATATAAATACTAGAGAAACCGAACATAGAAGAGCTTCGAATGGTCTTCACACCAGGTATACCCAGTAAAGCACTGGTCAATGGATAGGTAATTTGGTCCTCAATGTCCTGTGGAGACCGCCCTTCCCACTTTGTAAAAACAATCTGTTGATTCTCACCTATATCTGGAATGGCGTCTACAGCAACCGGATCATTGGGCAGAAAGCCCGTATCCCAATTGAACGGGGCAGTAATAATCCCCCATCCTATTATAAATAGTAATAATAGGCCAGCAACCAGCTTATTTTCAATTAAAAACTTTATACCTCTGTTCAACATTAATTATTTTTTAATGTGTCAATTACACTTCCACAGGTCAACATGGCTTCCCCGTAATAAGGATTTCTTATTTCCGCACTCTCACTTATCCAAGAAGCACCTTTATTGCTATTTGCCATAGGACATTTCTGGATGTATAGCGTATCGGGGAGCTGTGTGAAGCTCATGCTAATAGCTATGATGTTTTCCGATAAAACAATAAAATGGTCCCGTTGATTCTCAAGTGTTTCATTCTCTACGATCGCTGTCAACATGCGTTTAACGGTTTTAATATGTGCTGCTTCCATTGTCCCTAACGTTGACATGGGCAATTCTTCCACTAACGTATGCATTGCTCTGGCCTGTTCTCTCACTTTGGTTGAATTTGATACCACAAAAGCGTCCTTCAGATGCAAATATGCCGTGAGTACTGTCATAAATTCCTTTTGAAAAGAAGATGTAAATTCCATTTGCATATTACTTGCAGAAACTTCGCTAGTGAGGGTATTCATCATAGAGCGTTTGCCACGTAATTGTGCTGCCGCATCGACGGTAAAAGTACCATTGGTGACAATCTCCTCACCCGAGCTGAGACCGCCCAATACTTGATAACTATCGCCGTGCTTCAAGCCTAGGGTTACCTCTCGCATTTCAAACACAGGTTGTGAAGAATTTGGTTTCACATACACAACAGATCGTTCTCCTGTCCAAAGCACGGCACTCTCGGGTATAGTTAAATGCTCATTCGTTGAACGCTCTAAGCTTTCTATAGTACCGCGCACAAACATCCCGGGTTTTAAAAGACCATTTCTGTTGGATAATACCGCACGGGCCTGGACCGTACGCGTACCCGTGTTGAGGGTTGGGTCGATGAAATCGATGCTCGCTTGAATCTGTTCATTGGGAAAAGCATTGGTCGTGATCGCTATCCCTTGCCCCACTTTTAGCAATGGCAGCTGATTTTCATAAACATCGAACACTGCCCACACGGTATTCAGGTTTGCAATCTTGAACAAAGGCTGTCCTTGTTCTACGTAATCTCCTTCTGATACCATCTTTTCTGAGACAGTTCCTGATACTGTAGCATATACCGGAAAATATTCCTGTACTTTTCCTGAAGCTTCTATCTTATTGATCTGTGCTTCAGATATCTTCCACAATTTTAACTTATTTCGAACTGCCTTATATAATTGTGGTTGAGATTCTTTTAAAGCGGCTGTGGTGATCAATTCTTGTTGTGCAGCCACTAATTGAGGGGCGTAGATCCTTGCCAATAATTCTCCCCTGTTCACCTCTTCACCGGTAAAATTGACATATAACTTTTCTACCCTTCCTTTGAAATATGAGGATTGCACTGCATTGGCTTCCTCATTCTCCATAATCTTCCCGGACAATTTTAAGCCGGAATTTGCTTCACTAGAATTCCCAACCACCAAGGTCTGGATATTGGCCAAAGCTAAAGCGTTCTCGGTCAATCGAAATTGATCTACCGATAAACCATCTTCACCACTTTCGGCCGGAATAAGGTCCATACCACAAATGGGACAATCCCCCGGTTCCGGTTGCATAATTTGAGGATGCATAGAACACGTCCACATTTGAGTGCCGTCAGTTGCATGTTCATGGTTAATAGCGTCTCCTTTGATATCTTCATTTCTGTTGAAAATACTTCCGAAGAAAATAGCTCCCAACACAATTCCAACTATTAAAAGTGTAATGTATATACCGTATTTTTTCATTTTTACAATGAGTCTTATTACGCGGTCTCCACCGGGGGTTACGAGATTTTCACACCGTATTAATCGGCGTTTTCAAGACGATCGATCATCTTTTTCATTTCTGCGATCTCCTTTTCTTGTGCTTTTATAATTTCGTCTGCCAGTTTTTGAACCTCGGCATCCTTAATATCGGCTCTTTCACTTGTGAGTATGGCTATGGAATGGTGCGGTATCATTGCTTTCATCCAAAGCAGGTCGCCAATAGGTTTTTGTGCACGTACTAGCAGTAATGCTCCCACAAACAGGGCGAGACTTCCTAACAAGATGGCTCGGTTCTTCGCTTTGTTCGTATACATTTTTCGCATAAAGAAGAACATAATGACCGCCATGGCGGCAATGCCCAGACAGGTCATATAGAAGCGCGTTAAACTAAAATATACATGATCAAATTGATAGGTGTTCAAGTACATTGTGATGTACATAGCAATGAAAGATGCTGCTAACATCATCATGAATTTGGTATAATTGCCATTTCCCTTGTGTGTTTTTGAATTTTCCATTGTTTTGAATTTTTGGTTACTAATCATTTAAATCTGTTGTATTAGATCTTTTCGGTACGCAATCGTAGCGCATTTGCGATTACCGACACCGAGCTAAAGCTCATGGCCAAAGCTGCGATCATGGGAGAAAGTAATATTCCGAAGAACGGAAAAAGCACTCCCGCCGCTATGGGTACGCCAATAGTATTGTAAATAAGTGCAAAGAAGAGGTTCTGCTTGATGTTTCTCATGACTTTGACACTAAGGTTTCGCGCCTTCACTATGCCCTGCAGATCGCCTTTTACAAGCGTGATCGCAGCACTTTCAATGGCTACGTCGGTACCGGTGCCCATCGCGATCCCTACATTGCTCATAGCAAGAGCGGGTGCATCATTGATACCATCGCCTGCCATCGCTACTTTGTGCCCCTTCTTTTGCAACCGTTCTACTTCTTCCAGTTTATCTTGTGGTAACATCTCGGCTTTGAATTCCTTAAGGTTCAAGTAAGAAGCGACCGCCTTGGCGGTATCCTGATTATCGCCGGTAAGCATAATTACCTCAATTCCTGTCTCCTGTAAGGTTTGAATTGCCTTTTTGCTGCTCTCCTTTATTTTATCCCCTATTACGACATAGCCGGTAGCTTGACCGTCTACCGCCAAATAAGGAACTGTTTTTCCTTCTTTCTGAGCTGCGGCTACTTCTTGCTGAAGTGCTTTAGAAATAGAAACACTTTCTGCTTGCATCAAAGATTCGTTTCCTAATGCGATCTTTCTTTCATTCACGACACCGGTGACTCCTTTTCCTGTAACCGAATGAAAATCGGTAACCTTCAAAACTTTTACATTCTTCTCCTTTCCGAAGCGAACCGTGGCCTCGGCCAATGGATGTTCACTCAATTGGTTGACGGCGATGATGTATTTTAATACCTCTTCTTCCGAAGCATTTTCTGAAGTTCCAATCCGCTCTACCGAAGGTTTTCCTTCGGTGATGGTTCCGGTCTTATCGATGATAAGGGTGTCGATGGTATCCATTTTCTCCAGCGCCGCTGCATTCTTGATCAGAACTCCGTTCTGGGCACCTTTCCCTACACCTACCATAACCGACATAGGGGTGGCCAGTCCCAAAGCACACGGACAAGCGATGATAAGCACAGCGATGGCATTGACTAAGGCATATACATAGGCTGGTTCCGGACCGTAGATCGCCCATATAGTAAAAGTAATCACGGAAACCAACACCACGATAGGAACAAAATATCCGGAGATCTTGTCGGCAAGTTTTTGAATAGGTGCCTGACTCCTGCTCGCTTTGTTCACCATGTCAATTATCTGGGAAAGCAGGGTATCATTCCCCACTTTCTCGGCTTTTACTATAAAAGATTGTTTCCCGTTTATGGTACCCGAGCTAACCTTGTCGCCTTCCCCTTTCGAGACCGGAATAGGCTCCCCTGTGATCATGGATTCGTCCACGGAACTTTCTCCTTCGGTGATCACACCATCTACAGGAATCTTATCCCCGGGTTTTACCCGTAGCAGATCTCCCATTTGAATTTGATCGATAGCAATCACTTCCTCCTTCCCTTGCACGATACGGATCGCCTTATTGGGTGCGAGCTCCAATAATTTTTTAACCGCGCTGTTGGTCTTACTGTGAGCACGTGCTTCCAGTACCTGTCCTAGCAAAACGAGGGTAAGGATCACCGTGGCAGCTTCAAAATATACGTGAACAGTGCCCGCTTCAGTCTTAAATTGAACCGGGAAGAGATCGGGAAACAGCATTCCAACAACACTGAACAACCAAGCCACTCCAGCACCAATCCCGATAAGGGTGAACATGTTCAGGTTCCAAGTTTTAATGGATCGATAGGCCCGTTCGAAGAACATCCAAGTGGAGTAAAAGACGACCGGAAGTGAAAGACCAAACTGAATCCAATTCCAGTACCGTACCTCCAACAGATCATAGAGGGGATTCTGTGCGAGCATTTCAGACATGGCAATAAGGAAAATAGGCAATGTGAAACCCGCTGCTAACCACAACTTTTGAAGCATTCCCCTGTATTTTTTCTCTTCCGCAGAAACATTGGCCTGCATGGGCACCAAATCCATACCACAGATGGGACAATCTCCGGGTTCATCACGAAATACCTCAGGATGCATGGGACAAGTATACCCGGCAGAGGATGCAGCAGTAAGGTTGATCTCTTCCACCAGGTCCATCCCGCAAACAGGACAATCTCCCGGATGATCATAAGTTTTCTCACCTTCACATTGCATGGGGCAATAAAAAGTGCCTGTGCCCTTACCTTTAAATTGTTGCTTAGGCTTTTCAACAAACGATGGGGTTTCTCCAGGAGGGTGAATGCTGTAAGCTCCGCCATCTCTTTGTAATGCCTCCTGAAATTTTTCTATTGGAATGTGGCTTTCCATCTCGATGGTAGCTTGCCCCTCTTCGAGATCAACACTGGCGTTTGTTACGCCTTTTACCTTAGAAAGCGTTTGTTCTACATGGCTTCGACAGCCGTTGCAGGTCATTCCGTGGATGGTATATGTATGAGTCATAGTTTGATTTAAACAGTGTCACAAAATGCATTTCTGAATATTCAGAATATAGGATCGTGATCCAAGCAAGGGCCGGATCTAAGAAACTGACAAGGTTTAAATCAAGAAAATCTGGTAAAGTACGGGTATGTCCTTACCGAGGGGTGGCGGACTATAATCCGCGAAGAAGTCTATATTATTTGTGTATAGCACTGCTTGCTGAAGTGGGAACTCAGAAACAGGAGCCGTAAATTCATAAGAAGAAAAAGTCACTTCGAAAGAGGCCTTGGCAAAAGTGTCGTCGGTTTCAACCGAAGTATACTCATTGTCACAGCAATGCTTTTCGGATTGCGTGTCCATAGTAGTTTCACAAGAACCCGAATCCATTTCCATGCCGCAGGAAAGGAACATTTCACCCAAGGTGAACTTTGCCATCACTTCATAACCACCGCAAAAATGCTGCGAATAGGCGATCCCGCTACTGCTTAACAACAGCAAACACGACAACACTATGGAAATGAATTTTTTCACGGCTTCAAAGATACTTTAAAAAAATGTAATGGTATTTTAAAAAAATATTAAAATGATACATTAATGTCGGCTACACAGACTTTTAGCATATAAATCAAGCTATTGTTTTGGCAATTTTAGGATCATATCGTTGCCTAAAAAAATACGATCCACATGCCCGGCCAAGCTCACGTTATCGGTTTTAAAATGCATATGCGTTTTCTCCTTCATATGCGTAAAGATGCCTTGATGGTCTTTAGAATAGAATCCTATGATCTCTACATCGCCATTACTTAGTACGCCGTTGAGCCCATATTGCAGATGGTTTTCCTCGGTGTGCTGCGTGTTGTTGAGATCCCAATTTACGATATGCCAGTCCAGACGGGCCACGGTTCCTGTAAGTAAGAAGGGAAAAGGTTTCGTAACGTCAATTCCAACTTTTTTGGCCTCCTGTAACAAAAACATCTCAAACTGTCCCTGACTTCGCACCATGGAGGCTACCGCCACCGTTTGCCATTCGGGTACTTGGGCATATACCAGTAACGCCGCTGACGCTTCGAAGGATTCACTTAAGGTGACCATCTCGTTTGTGCGTCTGCTCAGCAAGGGTTTGCCGTCAATGACCTGTATTTCACCCTGCAAGTTCTCCATGGCTCCCAAGGCATAGACATGGGGTTTTCCTTCGAGTTCCTGTAAAGAGATAGTACCTTCCATATCCCCTTCCATTAGCTGATGTAAAGCCCCGGAATGCTGTACCGAAGTGTCGACACCTTCCTCATTATCAGACGCTGTCTTGTTGTTACAGCTTTGGAGTACACATAAAAAAAGTACGAAGGATACGATTCGGTTCACGATCTAAAAATATAACGATGCATTGGCTGAATAAGTGTTTGTGCGAAAAATCAAGCTCAAACAATGTTATGCTTGCTTACTTGATCTCTGCCTCTATTCGACCACATTTAAGCATCTTGTCTCCAAAATAAGGATTGTATATATCCTTGCTATTGCTTAACCAAGAAGCACCTGTGTTATCAAAAGCCATAGGGCAGTATTGTTTATAGATCGTTCCCGATTTTAGGTTATTTGTAAGCAATTGCTCCACACTGGTAGTTACGGCAACAAAAGCAGTGCGCTGTGCTTCCACATCATCGCTCTCCACAATATTCTGTGCAGCCTTCAAGGCAACTTCTTCCACACCAACATTGGCGAAGGCTGTCATGAGGTTGGAAGCAGCAACAGACGCTGCTTTAGCATCGGTGTTGACCAATGCAGTCTTTACGTTAATGTATTGATTAAACACTTCGGCGATTTTAGGATCGTTGAATTCAGCCTGTGTCGTTCCGGCTTCATAGGTTGCGGATTCTTTGGTCGTTTCTACAGTAACCACTTCAGGCTCGTCATTCTTGGTTTCATTCTTACAACTAACAGCAACAATTGCTACGAGTAAGATAGGCAAGGCAATATATTTTTTCATAATATTTATTTTTTTCATGGTGCAAAGATATCAAATTTGAGTTATGTACGGTTCTGAAAGTAGAATGCAGGCACTAAAATAAGGAGAAAGATAGGCTGTATCAAAAACCTTCTTACATAGAATAACATAAGGTGGCCACCGGATGTTTCCAAAGAAATCAACAACAGAAAAAGGATCATGGCAACGATATAAAGGACACCATACAAGATAGCGGAAAGTCTCACAATGCTGCGTTTCTCGAATAAAACCCAAAGTATCCCCAAGGATAATAAGGTATTCATGCCATACCGAAGCGAGATACTTCCCAGCAGCTTCCACAGGTCGTAGGACGGTAAAGGGTCTGTGCTGTGAGTGGTCTTAAAAAATTCCAGCAGTACTCCGTAGAACAATTGATCCTCAAACATGCGTATGAGGACAAGCAGCCCTACCAAAAACACAATCAGTATTATTTTTATGGGCTTATTCATGGCGTTTTTTAACTGAAAGCATTCGTACCCACACCATCCAAAGAAGAAAGACCATACCGTAGATCAGCCCGGGAAAGACCACCCCGTGCAAGAGTTCTTTCTGCTCCGGATATTTGTAAAGTGCAATAGCCAAGATGACGATCCGAACCACGTTCATCCCATAAATCAGTGCCGCTCCGGCAAAAAGGAACAAGAGGGTCTTTTTCCATGTTTCAGAAAAAGCGACCACAAAGGCCATAAATAAAATAACAATACTAATCGCATTACAGCCTTCA
The DNA here is from genome assembly GCF_963972995.1 of uncultured Altibacter sp. Taxonomy (NCBI): domain Bacteria; kingdom Pseudomonadati; phylum Bacteroidota; class Flavobacteriia; order Flavobacteriales; family Flavobacteriaceae; genus Altibacter; species uncultured Altibacter sp. The sequence goes on along the minus strand of NZ_CAXAXI010000007.1, from coordinate 69,830 downwards.
ACAATACGGGCGACGTAGGCACCTTCTACGATAAGCCGCATGGTAGGTTCGGTAGTATTCGGGATCACTTCGGCGTCATATCCAAATCCGCGGATCACTGCGCTGCTTTGTTTGGCCACCAACCGAGTAGCGGGGTCTGTAGTATACTCAGTTTCTGCGAAAATGTGGAGGTAGCCCCAATAGAGCATACTCAAAACCACGTAAGACCCTAAAAAAAGCACTATAAATTGAAGAACTTTTTTATATTTTCTGAAAAGTGTTCGCAAAGACGTTCTCTATTTTTAACAAAAATACAGCATTTGTACTTGGTGTATATGCCTGTTTTGAAATACTTTTACTGAAAAATAAAGATATGCCTTTTGATGCCCTTCGACCCAAAATAACCACCATACTGGCCAATGACGCTGAAAGCGTTACGCAGCGATTAACCGAAGTATGCGAGCTCCTTCAATCCAGCATTGGATATTATGATTGGGTAGGATTCTATTTTGCCAATGAAGCCGAACGCACCTTGCATTTGAGAGCTTTTGCCGGAGAACCCACAGACCATACGGTCATTCCTTTTGGCAAAGGTATTTGCGGGCAAGTAGCCGAATCGAATCAAAATTTTGTAGTAGCAGATGTCAAAGCACAGAACAACTACATAGCTTGTAGTATGTATGTGAAAGCCGAAATTGTTATTCCATTGTTCAAAGACGGTAAGAATGTGGGGCAGATCGATATCGATTCACATATAGCCGACCCCTTCTCGCCGGAGGACGAGCGTTTCCTTGAGTGGGTAAATGAACAAGTTGCAGAGATCCTCTAAACTTTGGCAACCTTATATACAAAAAGTTTTACATGCCGGTGCGGATCGCTTCTACCGGATCCAACCGCGATGCTGAAATTGCAGGCAATATGCCGGATATCAACCCAATCCCTGCTGAAATAGCAGTCCCTAGGAACATATTCCACGGCGAAAGTATAAACTCAAAGTCTCCCGTAAATTGCGAAGCGATCAGCGATACGAAAAAGACTAATACCAGTCCTATCAATCCGCCAATTACCGCCAATATCACCGCTTCAAATAAGAATTGCAACAAAATAAACCGGTTCTTGGCTCCTAATGATTTCTGTATCCCAATAAGATTGGTGCGCTCCTTAACGCTCACAAACATGATATTCGCTATCCCGAATCCTCCTACAAGTAGTGAAAACCCGCTAATAATTAGACCTATAACGTTCATCTGTCCTGTGATGTTATCGATGAAATCGGCAAACCCCTGCAATTCATTGACGAAGAAATTATCGATCTCATCGGGTTTTAAGCCTCGCGCCATCCGAAGTTTTTGTGTGAGCAAAGCAACAAATTCTGCCTGATCGATCCCTTTTTCGGGCTTGATAATGATAAAAGGAAATAAATTCTTGTTATTATCGCCAAAGATACGACGCACCATATTCACGGGAAGAAAGACTGAAGTATCCTTCGACCCTCCGAACAATCCACTACCTTCCTTTTTCAAGACTCCAATTACAGTAAATTTTTGACCGTACAGTCGCACTTTTTTGCCAATGGCTGCTTCGGCCGAACCAAACAAAGAAACAGCGATCTCATCTCCGGCGACCAGTACCGGAGATCCACTGGCAGACTCGGCTTCATTGAAGAAACGCCCTTCAGAAAGCTGTAGGGCTTCAATATCGTAGTATTCATCAGTTACGGCACCAATCTCCACATTAGTCACCGACTTATCTTCATACTTAACAGTTTCGCTCTGCACATTGAGTGTATAGGACGCTGCGTAAAGATCCGGTACCGTGCGTTTCAAATATTGGTATTCTTCATAGGTCACATCGGGAAATTGTTCGCGTTTCCAGTTGGGTACATCGGTGGGACCGAAAGAAAAACGACCCAAGTAAATAGTACTGTTGTCCAAAGATGAAATACTCCCTTCAATTTCCTTTTTTAAGCTATCGACTGCGGCGAGAACCGCAATAATGGAGAAGATCCCTATAGTTACTCCCACCAACGATAAAAACGTACGTAATTTATTGTTCTTAAGTGCGTTGATCGCAAAGTTAAAGCTCTCTTTGAGTACGCGAAGGTAGATTAACATAGCTTGATTTTTCTCGGTTGAAATATAGAATAAAGATAAGACGTTTTCTCCAAGGTAATGTTACAAAATTACTGGGTAATTATGTACTTTTGCACCTTCCTTTACAAGCAATACATTAAAATTCTATCATGACTGATACAAAGAAGATCACTTCCGCATTAATTTCGGTATTTCACAAGGACGGCCTTGCACCCATTGTACAAAAACTCAACGAACAAGGGGTTATGATCTATTCCACAGGAGGAACGCAAAAATTTATAAACGATCTAGGTATTGATGTGATTGCAGTAGAGGACGTGACCGATTACCCCTCCATCTTGGGCGGACGCGTAAAAACCCTACATCCCAAGGTCTTTGGAGGTATATTAAACAGACAAGATAACGACAGCGATGTACGTGAGATGGGGCAGTACAACATCCCACAATTGGACCTCGTAATTGTGGATCTCTACCCTTTTGAAAAGACGGTTGCTTCGGGTGCTACAGAGCAAGATATCATAGAAAAAATTGACATTGGAGGTATCTCCCTGATACGTGCAGCTGCCAAGAACTTCAAGGATACCCTTTGTGTCTCCTCCATGGAAGATTATGACGAATTATTACAACTGCTATCAGAGGGCAACGGCAGCATCTCATTGCACGACCGAAAGCGATTTGCCGCAAAGGCATTTAATATTTCCTCACATTACGATACTGCTATCTTCAATTATTTCAACAGTGACCATAGCATTCCGGCATTAAAACTAAGTGAGACCAAAGCGCAAGTATTACGTTACGGAGAGAATCCGCATCAACGTGGTTTCTTCTTTGGGGATTTTGAAGCCATGTTTACGAAACTCCACGGAAAGGAGTTGAGTTATAACAACCTACTGGATGTAGATGCGGCCGTAAATCTCATGTCGGAGTTTAAAGGTGAAGCGCCTACATTCGCCATTTTAAAACATAATAATGCCTGCGGAATTGCACAACGCGACACCGTATTGAAAGCGTATACCGATGCGTTGGCGGGCGATCCTGTTTCGGCGTTTGGAGGTATTTTGATTTCCAATACTGAGATTGACGAACCAACAGCAGAGGAAATACATAGTTTATTTTGCGAGGTAGTGATTGCTCCTTCGTTCACTTCCGAAGCAGAAAGAATATTAAAGGGTAAGAAGAATCGAATTCTTCTGGTGCAAAAAGAAAATAAACTTCCCGAAACAACGCTTCGCACCTGTTTGAACGGCGTACTTGTTCAGGATAAAGACAATCTGACCGACACTGCCGAAAATTTAACACATGCCACAAATACTAAACCTTCCAACACCGAGTTAGATGATTTGTTGTTTGCTTCCAAGATCTGCAAACACACCAAATCGAACACCATTGTTTTAGTAAAAGGAAAGCAATTGTGTGCCAGCGGAACGGGACAAACCTCACGAGTAGATGCGTTGCGTCAAGCCATTGATAAAGCCCAAGCATTTAATTTTGAGCTGCGAGGTGCGGTAATGGCCAGCGATGCCTTCTTTCCGTTTCCCGATTGTGTCGAGATCGCTGATAACGCCGGAATTACAGCAGTGATACAACCCGGAGGCTCGATCAAGGACGCATTGAGCATTGATTATTGCAACGCGCATAAAATGGCTATGGTATTTACAGGTACACGTCATTTTAAGCACTAAATTTTAGTACATTTGTGAGGAGTTGAGACTCAACACGTTTAATTTCAATACCGCCAAAACAGCTTATGGGATTTTTTGACTTCCTGACAGAAGAAATAGCCATCGATTTAGGAACTGCCAATACGCTTATCATTCACAACGATAAGGTGGTGGTGGATGCTCCTTCCATAGTAGCAAGAGACCGTACCACCGGTAAAATTATTGCCGTGGGACGTGAAGCCGCCATGATGCAGGGGAAGACGCACGAAAACATTAAGACCATCCGTCCCTTGAAGGATGGGGTTATAGCCGATTTCGACGCCAGTGAGAAAATGATCAATATGTTCATCAAGGATATTCCTGCTTTAAAGAAAAAATGGCTTACACCTTCCTTGCGAATGGTTATTTGTATTCCCAGTGGTATCACAGAGGTAGAGATGCGTGCGGTAAAAGAAAGCGCCGAACGGGTGAATGGTAAAGAAGTTTATCTAATCCACGAACCTATGGCCGCCGCTATTGGTATTGGCGTTGACATCATGCAACCCAAAGGAAATATGGTTGTGGACATTGGAGGAGGAACCACAGAGATTGCCGTAATCGCTTTAGGTGGTATTGTCTGCGATAAATCTGTAAAGATCGCAGGAGATGTCTTTACCAACGATATAGTGTACTATATGCGCACACAACACAACCTGTATGTTGGAGAGCGCACTGCTGAAAAAATAAAGATCCAAATTGGTGCTGCCACTGAAGATCTTGAACTCCCTCCGGAAGATATGGCCGTGCAGGGTCGTGACCTTCTTACCGGAAAACCAAAACAAGTGCAGGCTTCTTATCGCGAAATTGCCAAAGCTCTTGATAAATCGATTCTTCGTATAGAAGATGCCGTTATGGAAACCTTATCACAAACCCCACCGGAGCTGGCGGCAGATATCTACAATACCGGTATCTACTTGGCCGGAGGAGGTTCTATGTTGCGCGGTTTGGATAAACGTTTGTCACAAAAGACCGATCTACCGGTATACATCGCCGAAGATCCACTACGTGCCGTGGTTCGAGGGACGGGAATCTGCTTAAAGAACATCAATAAATACAAAAGTGTATTGATAAAATAAGTTCGGAAGGCTTTTCGTTATTCTCGAAAAGTGTCCTTGCTAGGCGTAAAAAAGCTGCTTATCCTTGGTCTTTCAGTAAACTAATAGTTAAACAATAACACAGTGCAACAGATCCTCTTTTTCTTTATACGGAATAAAAATTTTCTGTTGTTCGGATTGTTGTTTATTTTCTCCGTTGGACTTACTGTTAGAACACATTCCTTTCATAAAAGCAAGTTTGTTAGTTCTGCAAATGTTATAAGCGGAAACATCTATGCGGTTAAAAGTGAGATCACCGATTATTTCGGACTTCAGAAAGAGAACGAAAAACTGATCAATGAAAACATCCGACTCCGAAAACTGGTAGAAAGCTATAAGGAGCTTACCCCCATCCCTACTTTGGACAGTGCGACCATCCCTTCTTCCTATCTTTTTTATTCGGCCCGGGTGATCAACAATACCTATTCAAAAACCAAGAATAACATTACAATCAACAAAGGAGCGGGCGACAGTATTGAGATCGATATGGGTGTGATCTCTTCAAAAGGTCTGGTAGGGATCATAAACAGTGTGTCGCAAAATTACGCTACGGTGCAATCGATCCTCAATACAAAAAGCCAAATTAATGCAAAACTTAAAAACTCTGAACATTTTGGGAGTTTGGTGTGGGATACGAAAGACCCCAATATAGTGCAATTGATCGACGTTCCCAGATTGGCTCCTGTTGTCGTGGGCGATACCATTGTGACTGGCGGAAAATCTACCATTTTCCCCAAGGGTATTCTTATTGGTATCATTAAGGATTTCTCGATAGAAGCCGATGCCAATTATTACGACCTGAACATTCAATTGTTCAATGATATGACCAACTTGAAGCATGTGTACATGATCAAGAACAACAGTGCAGACGAAATAATTACTTTGGAAAAGCAGATCGAAGATGCAGAACAGTGATATCCTTATAACCATCCTTCGGTTTATTACGTTGGTCCTGCTTCAGGTATTGATCCTAAACCACATCAATTTCTTGGGGTTTGTGAATCCGTATGTGTATGTGTTGTTCATTTTAATATTTCCGCTTAACGGCAACAAATCGTTGCTGATATTTCTTAGTTTCCTTTTAGGCTTCACCATTGATATTTTTAGTGATTCGGGCGGTGTGCATGCGGCGGCTTCAGTATTTATTGCTTTTATTCGTCCGTATATCTTGAAATTCGCCTTTGGTGTGAGCTATGAGTACAATATGGTGAAATTAAATAAGGTGCCCTTCACAGAACGAATGACCTATATAGCGGTGTTGGTTTTGGTACATCATTTTTTGCTCTTTTCTTTGGAAATTTTTAGCCTTTCGCATATATTATTGATCCTAAAATCTACTTTATTTTCAGGGATTTTTAGTACCGTAGTCATTTTATGTCTGCTGTTACTATTTAGCCGAAAGTCGTCATGAGAAAACTACTTCTTTTTTCCATTGTACTTATCACCGGAGTGGTGTTTGCCGGTCGACTTTTCTATTTACAGATTTACGATACGTCCTTTCAGAAATTATCCGAGAACAATGCCATAAACATTATTTACGATTACCCTCCAAGAGGATATATATTTGATCGTAATGGCACACTTCTGGTTTCCAATCAGCCGTCATACGATGTCATGGTGATTCCTAGAAATGTAAAGCCTTTGGACACTTTGGAGTTCTGTGAGATCCTGCGTATTACGAAGGAAGATTTTAAATCGATCTTAGAAAAAGCTACTATCTATTCCCCACGATTGCCTTCGGTAGTGATCCCTCAACTCACCAAGGAAGAGTATGCATATCTATCTGAAAAAATGCACAAGTATGAAGGATTTTACATTCAGAAACGTTCCTTACGCGATTATCAAGTGGATCATTCTGCGAATGTGTTGGGGTATATTGCCGAAGTGAACAATCGTATTATTGAGAAGAATCCTTATTACCAAATGGGAGACCTTATAGGTATGCAGGGCGTGGAGCGTCAGTACGAAGAAGTATTGCGTGGTGTAAAAGGGGTTAAATATATTCAGAAGGATCGCTTCAATAGAGATATTGGGCCCTACAAGGATGGTGTTTTCGACACCTTACCCGAGCGCGGTAAAGACATTACTTTAACAATAGACGCTGTGCTTCAAGAGTATGGTGAAGCGCTCATGGTAAACAAACGAGGTGGGATCGTAGCTATAGAGCCCGCTACAGGTGAGATCCTCACTTTGGTCACGGCTCCCAATTACGATCCTAGTCTATTGGTGGGCAGGGAACGCTCCCGTAATTTTACGAAACTGTATTATGACACCATCGCAAAACCACTGTTCGATCGCGGGCTTCAGGGAGAATACCCTCCCGGTTCGCCGTTTAAGACGCTTACGGCACTCATTGGTTTACAGGAGGGCGTTATCGACACCAAAGAAACTGTCTCGTGTCACGGGGGCTATATCTATGGTCGTGGGAGAAAATTGGGGTGTCACCATCATTACAGTCCGTTAGCGATGGTTGCCGGTATTGCAAACTCTTGTAATGCCTATTTCTGTACCGTATACCGACGTGCCATTGAAAAATATCCTTCGCCGCAGGAAGGGATCGATAATTGGCATGATCATTTGGCAAGTTTTGGTTTGGATCAATTTATGGGATACGATCTTCCCAGCGGTCGGCCCGGGTATATTCCTGATGCCAAATATTACAACCGAAGTTACAATTATCCCACTTATAAGTGGTTTGCCACGGCGACCATTTCAAATGCCATCGGGCAGGGTGAAGTATCCCTTACCCCGATGCAAATGGCTAATTTTGCCGCGACCATCGCGAACAGAGGTTGGTATTACAAGCCACATGTGATCAAGAATATTGGTGGCACAGATACCATACCTACCGTATATACCGAAAAACACCATACAACCATTGAACCGCGTTTCTTTGAACCAGTGGTTGAAGGGATGTTTGATGTGTATAATAAAGGAACCGCTTCCCACATTCAAATACCGGGCATTGAGATCTGCGGAAAAACGGGTACTGCGGAAAATTTCATTCGTGTCAACGGAAAACGCATGCAACTCACCGACCACTCTATCTTTGTCGCGTTCGCACCGAAGGATGATCCTAAGATCGCCATTGCAGTATTTGTAGAGAACGGTTACTGGGGCTCGAGATGGGCAGGACGTATCGCCGGGCTTATGATTGAAAAATTCTTAAAAGGAGAAATCACCCGTACCGATATGGAAGATTTTGTATTAAACGGCAGTCTCGAAGCCGAATACGCCAAACCCTATAGCGGGGAGCCGTTTAAAATTAATCAATAATGGCGAGCGGCAGAGGAATCCTGAAATATGATTGGAGTATTATTCTACTCTATGGTGTGTTAGTGGGGATTGGCTGGATGAATATCTATTCGGCTTCCTTAAGTGATACTGCCAGCTCATTCTTTGATTTTAGTCAGATCTACACCAAGCAATTGTTCTTTATCGTGATGAGTATCCTGCTCATCATTTTTATTCTAGCCATTGAAGCTAAATTCTACGAGCGATTTTCCAGTGTGATTTATATTGTCTCGCTGCTATCACTCATCGGACTCTTTATTTTTGGCAAGAATGTAAATGGCGCTACCTCTTGGTATGGGTTTGGGAGTTTCGGCCTACAGCCCAGCGAATTTGCTAAGGCTGCTACTGCGTTGGCTTTGGCAAAGTATGTAAGTGACATTCAAACCAATATTAAAGAATTTAAACATCAGCTGCGCACCTTCATTATCATCGCACTACCCGCCATCCTTATTATACCGCAACCCGATCCCGGAAGCGCCTTGATCTATGCTGCTTTTGTTTTTCCTTTATATCGAGAAGGACTTCATTTCGTGTATTTACTTTTAGTGTTTTTTGGCGCGGGACTTTTTGTCGGCACGCTTTTGTTTGGGGTGACTTGGGTGATCTTGGGCGTAGTGTTGATTGCCGGCATCTTATTTCTTCGAAATAGGAAAAAGCGACCTAAGCTTTTTAAATACCTCATTATTATCGGAGCTTGTATCGGCTTTTCTTTTTCCGTAAACTATATTTTTAACAATGTCTTTGAACAGCGGCACCGGGACCGATTCAATATTGTGTTGGGGAAGGAAGTAGATGCAAAAGGAATTGGCTATAATACCAATCAGAGTGAGATTGCTATTGGAAGCGGTGGTTGGACCGGAAAAGGATGGACACAAGGTACCCAAACCAAAGGAAATTTTGTACCCGAACAACAAACCGATTATATTTTTAGCACTGTAGGCGAAGAATGGGGCTTCTTAGGCAGTATCTTGGTCGTTCTTCTTTTTGTATCCCTAATTCTCAGGATTCTTTACTTGGCTGAAAAACAAAAAAATCAGTTTAGTCGTGTCTACGGCTATAGCGTTGCGTCAATCTTATTTCTTCACTTTTTTGTAAATGTTGGGATGGTCACCGGCCTTTTTCCAACAGTAGGGATACCACTACCTTTTTTTAGCTATGGAGGTTCCAGCCTTTGGGGGTTCACGATTCTACTTTTTATTTTTGTAAGGCTGGATGCTTCAAATTACTATTATTCGTAGCACTATAATCTTCGAGATTGTGTCTCATATCCAAACGGGGTGGCAAGCATTTCTTTTTTTGTAAATTATTGAATACAAAAAAATAATGCGCAGCCGTTTCCATATAAACCCTTATTATTCTCGTAAGTCCGGATGCTTCCAATTATTACTATTCGTAGTATTAAAATCTTAGAGATTCTGATCAATTGAAAAACGGGATGCTAAGCATTCCCTTTATATAAGCTATTGAATTCCCTTAAGCGAATAATAGCGTTGTAAGCCAAAACATTAGCGTTTCCCCCACACTTTGGTATCGATCATCTTCTCGAGTTTTACTTCTTCGGAATCGGAGAGATTTGGGAAGAAATCAATACCGGTATGCTGTTCAATCTCGTCAATGCTAACGACAAAATCGTAAAAAGAGTTATTTGTGGGTGCATTCGGAATAAGAAAGGCGATGGCTTTAAGTTCCTTGCCTGAAGCATCCACAACGATCTTATAGAAAGCATCCGGCACCGTAACTTTCTCAATCCCTATGGCCGGAAGCCCTTCCTTAAGCACCCCTCCGGTAACCACGTACACACCATCGTATTTTTTTGCCCAATACCGAACTTGCTGTTCCAGTTTATTCCATACACCCCCATTGAAATCGTTGTCTTGCGGACTAATATTACTGGTGAGAAAAGTCTCCAAATAAGCGTTAAAAGAAAAACGCCTGTCTCCTGCCGGACACAAATGACCGCGATCGTATCCTGAGCCTTTATAGCTGCTCCAATGTGCCGATTTAGATGCTATCTTTCGGTCTTCGACAAAATCGGGTCGTTCATACTCATTCTTAGAAAGATGAGACTTTGCCAATTCATAGGCGACCCACTCTGCCTGTTCATGTGTTTCGGCATAGGACAACGTAAAATGATTATGAGCTATCACCACGCCGGTCGTGGATGCAGGAAGAAAGCTTTCGTCAAATTCAGCATTTGAAATATCCCGGTCCGGAAGGGTTGTTTCAGGATACATTTCATTCTCACGATTTACATAGATTTCGGCATAATACAACCCAATAATGATAAGAACTGTAAGTAAAGGATAAAGGTATTTTCGTTTCATGGAGTCACTAGTTCTTTACATCCAACGCATCGCGTAAGGCGTTTCCTATCAACATAAATGCGGTTACTAAACTCATGATGGCAACCCCCGGAATAATCGCAAGATAGGGTTTCCCTAAAATTATATAAGCATAGTGATCCTTTATAATGCCTCCCCAACTGGGCATAGGCGGCTGCGCCCCTATTCCCAAAAAGCTAAGGCCGCTCTCTATAAGGATCGCACCTGCAAAGTTAGCCGCCGAAATGATGATCACCGGTGCCATGGCATTGGGCAGGATGTGCTTTGTGATAATCCTAAAATGATCGTACCCCAGTGCCCTGGCTGCCGTTACATACTGCATTTCCTTCACACCCATCACTTGGCCGCGCACGACTCTGGCAACTTCCACCCACATGGTTAGACCTACCGCTATAAAGACTTGCCAAAATCCTTTGCCTAGGGCCAAAGTGATCGCAATAACAAGTAATAATGTAGGAATTGACCAAGTTACATTGATAATCCACATAATGGCAGCATCTACCTTCCCACCAAAATATCCGGCTATGGCTCCTAAGGTGATTCCTATGACCAGTGAGATAAATACCGCCACAAAACCAATAGCCAAAGAGATCCGTATACCTATAAGCATCCGGCTTAATAAGTCACGTCCGTATTTATCGGTTCCTAAAAGGAATTTTTGAGTCTTTATGTATTGCTTCGGAATGTCCTCCGGCGTATTGGCTTCAGGGAATTGTGCGAGTTCATATTCCTTCTGAAGTCCTTGTGTTCCATCGAAGGCGTATTCGGTAATTGCAATGTGTTGTGCCTCTATTTTGTAGTTTGAAATAGGAATTTCTGTGGCAGCACTTTTTCTTCCGAAGAAAAATCGAGTAAAAGTGCTTTGTGGTTCCACTTCGGAAGGGATTGTAAGCATGAGTACTTCAAAACCGGGTGGCTTGGAGTGTATGGAGAGATGCATCTGATTCGCATTCTCGGTATCATCCGGTGCCAGCGCATACGCAAAAATAGCTGTTAGAACACAGATCACCAGAAAACTGAAACTAAAAACGCCCCAAAAGTTTCGTTTAAACTTTTGGAGCGCAATTTGTGTTAAAGAGGTCGATCTGCTCATTAAAAAATTAATTTTTAATGTTCGCCATTTTTCCTTTTTTAATGTTGTTCAATTTAAGGTCTTCCAGTACGTGTACCGCTTCTTCCACGTAGATATCCTTTGCCAAGTTCTTATGCCAACGCTTTCTTTTCTCACGGAGGGTGGTGTCCTGGCGCATAAGTTCTATCTCATACGGTAGTGAACGATAGCTTAGCTTATTGTCGTAATTATCGATTGTATCGAACTTTTTACTCTCTTCTTTACGCTTTTCGATCTCGGCGGCGTATGCGTCGTAATTTAAGCTTACTTCCATCTCATCTCTCTTGGTCTTGATCCAACGTGCATTCTGTTCAATAAGCGCTAGCTGTTCGCTTTTGGCCATTCGCGCCTTACTTTTCTCGATGGTTTCCTCAAAATCTATATATCCATCCCATGCATCGAATTTAGCGGGATCGATTTTATCGTAAGGTAACGGATTGTCATAATCACGCTCTCCAACATCTATATAGCTATAGCGATCCGGCATGACCACATCACTCTTTACTCCTTCCAATTGGGTGGAGCCTCCATTGACACGATAGAATTTTTGAGTAGTAAGTTTTAAAGCTCCCATATCGCCCATATCGTTTTGTCGTAACCACTGATTGAGATCGATCAAGTTTTGAACCGTTCCTTTGCCATAGGTCTGCTCGCTTCCTATAATAATGGCGCGCTTGTAGTCCTGCATTGCTGCTGCTAAAATTTCGGATGCTGAAGCAGACAATTCATTCACCAGAATTACTAGTGGGCCATCCCATGCGATATCATCATTCTTATCTTCTAAGATCTCCTTGCGGCCTCCTCCGGAAGCTACTTGAACCATAGGCCCTTCCTTAATGAATAATCCGCCAATATCTACTGCCGTCTTTAAGGATCCTCCTCCATTGTCCCTAAGGTCCAGGATTAATCCTTCCATGCCTTCGCCCTTCAGCCGTTCGATCTCTTGCTTCACATCACTTGCTGCATTGCGCTCTTTGTAGTTTTCCATATCAAAATAGAACTGTGGCAAATTAATCAACCCGAATTTTCTATCGTCTTTCTCGATCACGGTCGACTTAGCATAGGTTTCTTCTAACTCTACAACATCCCGTGTAATTACTTCTTCTTCTATGGTCCCGTCAACTCGCTTGATGGTGAGTGTTACCTTGGTACCCTTAGGTCCTTTGATCAATTTCACAGCGTCATCTATACGCATTCCAACAACACTTACCGGTTCGTCTTCATCGGCCTGCTTCACTTTAAGGATCATATCGCCTACGGCAATATGCTCTCCTCGCCATGCCGGTCCGCCACTTATAATCTCAATCACAGTGATGTAGTCATTCTTTTTCTGAAGTCGCGCTCCGATGCCTTCTAATTTTCCGGACATCCGTAAGTCGAAACGATCGCGATCCGGTGGTGCAAAATAGTTTGTGTGTGGATCGAATTCTTCTACAATGGTAGTTAAGAACACCGCAAAGTAATCCTTTCGCTCTAAGTCCTTCGTGAAGTCGAAGTACTCCTTCAATGATGTTTTGGTGGTATTACGGGATTTCGCTTCCAACTCGGCCAACGAAAGTCCTTCGTTGGGCGTTGGCTTATATTCCTCTCCTTTTTCGGCGGCTTCCTGCTTACGTTCGGCAACCGAATTTTTCTCTTGAACCAGATCGTAATACGAAGAGATCGTCGAGAATTTCAACTGCCAACGCCAGCGTTCTTTTAATTCATCCTTGGTCTTTGCATAATCCAGCTTGTCGTAGTCTACATTGATCACCTCATTCTGACTATAATCAAAGGGGGTGTCTAAAACCGACTCGTACATGGATTTAGCTTCTTCCATTCGTTGGGTAAAACGCTCATGGACCAAATTGAAAAATGTAAGGTCTTTATTCTTTATCTGATCATCGATCTCGTTCTTGTACTTACTGAATTCTTCAATATCTGAAGCCAGAAAGTAACGCTTAATAGGATCTAACCCATTAATGAAGTCATCATATACCCCTTGAGAGAAGGTATCATCCATTTCGGCCGGATCGTAGTGCCCCTTCTGAAGCACATAGGTAATGAGGTCAATGAGTAATTTATCTTTGTCGGGGTCATTGAATTCCTTCGTCGTAAAACTACAGGAAGCAGCTGCAACGAATACAGCTAAAAACAACACCTTTAAATTCTTTTTCATAATACGCATATCAATCTTCTTAATTTGAATCTCCTAAATTATAGAAAAAACCGTGCCAACAGGCCATAATGATACTAATTTTTTGTTAAACAAACTAATAACGTAAAGCCTAATAAAATGTGTATTTTAGCAGGAGAAAAAACTGGTACATGGCTAAGAAAAAACCATTAATTTTAGTGACCAACGACGATGGGATCACTGCCCCCGGAATTCGAATGTTAATTGAGGTGATGAATACCCTTGGAGATGTATGTGTGGTCGCTCCGGACTCTCCACAAAGTGCCATGGGCCATGCCATTACCATAAACGATACCCTCTACTGTGACAAGGTAAGGGTGCTTGAGGATCAAACCCACCAAGAGTACAGTTGCAGTGGAACACCGGTAGACTGTGTGAAACTGGCGGTCAATGAAATTCTAAAACGAAAACCGGACCTTTGTGTAAGCGGGATCAATCACGGAAGCAATTCATCTATAAACGTGATCTACAGTGGAACCATGAGTGCGGCCGTAGAAGCCGGCACCCTAGGCATTCCCTCCATTGGATTCTCGCTATTGGATTACTCTATGGATGCCGATTTTGAACCGGCGCGATCCTTTGTGAAATCCATAGCTACCCAATGTTTAAAAAAGGGACTTCCTACGGGTGTTGTTCTTAACGTAAACATCCCGAAATTACCCAAAAACGAAATTAAAGGCATTAAAGTGTGCCGACAGGCCAATGCACATTGGGAAGAACAATTCGATAAGCGGGTAAATCCCTTGGGACGCGAGTATTATTGGTTGACCGGAGAATTTGTCAATGAAGACAAAGGTGAAGATACAGATGAATGGGCCTTGCATAATGGGTATATTTCAGTAGTACCGGTACAGTTCGATCTTACAGCGCATCATGCCATCAAAGACATTAACACCTGGGACCTGTCATGAATAAGACCATCGCAAAGGGTATAGGTGTAGGCGTTTTAATTGGGTTGATCGCCAATCTTATAGGAAGCTATCTCTATGTATTCACATTATCCCAAATTAAAGGGTTATCACTAGAGGATACCTTGCAGGTGGCTGTTGAGCAAGATCTTTTGGGCACGATAGTAGCCTTAGGTGCCTTACTCAATTTGGCCGCTTTTTTTGTGTTTCTGAAAAAGAATCAGTACTACAGGGCAAGGGGTGTGGTGTTAGCCACCTTAATTGCTGCAATTGTGGTGTTGATCTCAAAGTTCTATTAAATGAAATATTACCTTATCGCCGGAGAGGCATCTGGAGATTTGCATGGCGCAAATCTTATGAAAGCGTTATCTAAATTAGATACCAACGCTTCTTTTAGATGTTGGGGTGGTGATCTTATGCAGCAGGCTCAAGGAACCTTGGTGAAACATTACCGGGACTTGGCATTCATGGGTTTTATAGAGGTCATTTTTAATCTTAGAACGATCTTACAAAACATTCGCTTCTGTAAAAAAGACATAGAAGACTTTCAACCGGATGTGATTATATTCATCGATTACCCCGGCTTCAACCTTCGTATTGCCAAATGGGCAAGACAAAAAGGCTTCCGAACCCATTACTACATCTCTCCTCAAATTTGGGCGTGGAAAGAAGGCCGTATCAAGAGCATTAAACGAGATATTGATGCTATGTATGTGATCCTCCCTTTTGAAAAGGATTTTTATGAAAAGAAACATGACTTTCCCGTACACTTTGTCGGGCATCCGCTCGTTGATGCTATTTCAAACAGAGAGCAAGTACACCCCGAAATATTTAAGAAGCAACAAGGTTGGGACGACCGTCCCATCATCGCCTTACTTCCCGGTAGCAGGAAGCAGGAAATCTCCAAAATGCTGGATATCATGCTTTCCATCGTTGAAGATTTTAAATCACACCAATTCGTCATTGCCGGAGCCCCTAGTCAGGAGGCCTCGTTTTACGCTCCTTTTATTCAAAAACAAAATGTACATCTGTTACTCAACCAAACCTATGACCTGCTTAGTATTTCAGAAGCTGCCTTAGTGACCTCCGGAACCGCTACGCTAGAGACTGCCTTATTCAAGGTGCCGCAAGTGGTTTGTTATAAAGGCAGCAGGATCTCTTATGAAATTGCGAAACGTGTGATCCATTTAAAATATATTTCACTGGTCAATCTTATCCTGGACAAGGACGCAGTGACAGAGCTCATACAAACGGAATTCACTTCAGAAACATTAAAAAAAGAACTAACGGCCATCCTAGATCCGTATCGCAGAGCGACTTTATTCTTGGATTATTACGACCTTGAAAAAAAACTGGGAGGTAAAGGGGCCAGCGATACTACGGCCCGATTAATTTATAAGACCCTGTCTAATACTTAAGAAAAAATTCTTAGTTTTATAGGCGACTCTTGGTATTTGTCTGCAATGAAAAAACTGTTCCTACTTGCCCTTCTCCCTATGTTTCTAGCTTCCTGCGGTAGCTCTAAACACACGGCTACTAAAACGATCATTGTAAACTCCAAAGGCAAACCCAATCGTACGCGGACAGTCGAAACAAAGGAGGAGAAAAAAAATATCATTATTACAACCACCGAAGCAGACGAGGTGGTAACGGCCGATTCGAATAAGAATAAGCTCGAAAATATTATCGATTTTGCTAAATCCTTCGAAGGAACCCGGTATAAGTTTGGCGGTACCACCGAAGAGGGAATGGACTGTTCCGGGTTGGTCTACACAGCCTTTAAAAAGGAAAATGTGATCATGCCCCGCATTTCCAGAGACATGGCCGGCAAAGGGGTTTCGGTTACATTAAAGGAAGTAACCGAAGGCGATCTTGTGTTCTTTAAGACCAGCCGCCGAAATTCCATAAACCACGTAGGCTTGGTCGTTGAGAACAAACGGGGTGAGATCCTGTTCATTCATTCCACCACTTCAAAGGGAGTGATCATTTCGTCACTGGAAGAGGACTATTGGAAAAAAGCCTTTGTAGAGGTTCGGCGGGTGATTTAAAATTTTGTATCTTAGATCGCCTTCCCAGTTTATTTTAAACTCTGTTTTAAGATACTGGGATGAAGTTCGTCAATGTTGCGATTGTAAAATTTTCGGTGTTTCTCACGCTTGGGATTCTGCTTGCGCATTTCCTTCCCCATTTCTCTCTCTATCTTATTGGCTTGTCTCTTTTTTTCTTCGGAATGCTTGCGATTCTATGGTGGCGCGGCAGAAGACAACTTATTCCATCCGTTTTATTCGGAATTACGACCTATGGCTGCTTCCTGCTCATTGGATATGTGAACTATCAGCTGCGGCAACCCAACGCTCAGCCACGACATTATGCTCATGTGGCACCTGTAGACACGATAGCACTATACACATTAAAGGTAACGGGGCTCCTGAAACCGGATCGCTACAACGATAAATATATCGCTGAAATTCTTGGTTACGATACCCTGCAGACCTCGGGCAAAGTACTCGTTTCTATTAAAAAAGACAGCACCGCTTCAAAACTCACCATTGATGAACTGTTCTTGTTACGCGCTGCTCTTTCAGATCCACCCAAATCTCTCAATCCGTTTCAATTCGACTATGCTGCATATCTTAGAACTTTAATGGTGCATCATCAATTTCGAGTTCCTTCCGAAGCCATCGTAAAGAGATCCCATGGAGCGTGGACCATCCGCGGACGAGCCGAGTCGATTCGCAGTCATATCATTGCAAAGTTGAAAAAAACCTCCATTGGCGCAGAAGAACGAAGCATTCTCCAAGCACTAGTCCTTGGAGAGCGGAATGAAATAGACCCGGTACGATATAAAGCGTATGCTGCAGCTGGGGCGATCCATATTTTGGCCGTCTCGGGATTGCATGTAGGGATTCTCTTTTTACTTCTCTCCCAATTGTTATTTCCTTTGTGTCGGCTACCCCACGGTGCATTGGTGCGTTCCCTGCTTATCGTCATGCTGCTTTGGGGTTTTGCCATGATTGCAGGCGCATCACCCTCTGTGGTTCGCGCAGTTAGTATGTTCAGTTTCTTTACCTTCGCACAGGCCAGTCGCCGACCTACCAATTCAATCAACACCCTATTTTTATCCTATTTGGTACTACTGCTTATTGAGCCGGTATGGCTGTTTCACGTAGGGTTTCAGCTTAGTTATTTGGCAGTTTTCTTTATCCTGTGGGTACAACCCTTCCTCTTTAAGCTAGTACCATTTAAAAAATTGATTTTTAAGAAACTATGGGGGATTATCACGGTTACTTTAAGTGCACAACTGGGGATTCTTCCGCTCAGTCTCTATTATTTCCATCAATTCCCCGGGTTATTTCTGCTCACCAATATTGTGATCTTGCCGTTTTTAGCGCTCCTGTTGGCCGGAGGAATTATAGTAGTTATTTGGACCTTACTTGATGAAGTTCCAATTCCTGTGGCGGAAGGGTACGCTTTAGCCATCAAACTATTAAATGACTTTGTAGATTGGATCGCCGGAAAAGAAACACTGTTGTTTCGTGACATTCCTTTTTCTGAAGCTCAAGTCGTTGCCACCTACGTACTTATAGTTGTAATGGCCCTATTGCTGAAAAAATGGAACGGCAAACGCCTGCTTGGAGGCCTAACGGGCATCTTGTTTTTTGTATGTATACTGTTTTGGGAGAAGGAACGTGCTACAAAGCAACAACTCATCATTTTTCATAAGAACAGGCATAGTCTGATTGCTCATAAGAATGCTTCGGAAATGCTTTTATTTACAGATGATACTTCACAGATAGTGTCGAAAACCTTTCCCGTTAGCAGCTATCGCACTGGAAGCAGGATTCGGACTACTTCCGAAGCAATACTACCAAAGCTATTCGCTTTCAGAAGCAAAAAGATACTGGTG
The DNA here is from genome assembly GCF_963972995.1 of uncultured Altibacter sp. Lineage (NCBI taxonomy): Bacteria > Pseudomonadati > Bacteroidota > Flavobacteriia > Flavobacteriales > Flavobacteriaceae > Altibacter > uncultured Altibacter sp. Next base: position 51,226 of record NZ_CAXAXI010000007.1, on the reverse strand, counting down.
ATAGATAGTTTAGGCGTGTATGGAATAAAAGACAACATCGACATTGTACTACTCACTCAGAGTCCGAAACTCCATCTGGACCGTCTCATTGATACACTACGGCCTTCCTTGATTATTGCCGATGGCAGTAATTACACTTCATACGTGAATCGCTGGAAAATGACTTGTAAAAAAAGAAAGCTCCCCTTTTACCATACAGGTGCAAGCGGAGCTTTCATCTTGGAGTAGTAAAACACTTAACTAAAACACTACTCTAGAATGTACCTTTAAAATTCTTTTGATATGTTTCCCACGCTTCGGCAGTGGTGAGTTTTGCATAATCATTATTGGCGATCATTTTAAGATAGATCTCCAATTGCTGGGGGGTTTTATAGCCCGGTATGGCTTGTATCAAAGAACCATCTTCTTTAAAAAAAACCAGACTTGGGTATCCTCTTAATTTCAGTGCATCTGCAAAGAAATGAGTTGCGTTTCTCCCCTTTCGGTCTTCCTGATAATTAGGATTGGTATAGGTAAAATCCTGATAGGTAATTTTCTCCGTGCCTTCTCCATTAAACTTCACGGCATAATAATTATCATTGATGAACTTGATCACGTTCTTATCGGTAAACGTATTCTTATCCAACAATTTACAGGGCCCACACCAGGTTGTGTACACATCCATAAAGATCTTCTTGGGTTCTTTCTTCTGCGCAGCCAATGCCTCGTTCATGGTCATCCAGTTGATGGACTGTGCGCTCACAGAGCCAAAAACGAATAGCAGGGCTACAAGTAATAAATGTTTCATTCTATAATTTTTATTTCTGAAATAATTGTAACAAAAAACGTTCCACAAAAGAGGAACGTTTTATAGTTAAATTAATTGTTCACATTATCGAATTCCGTGCATCATTTTCAACAGGGTTCTATTTAATAACAGCATTACAATACCTGCTCCAATTGGCACCAATGTAAATATTAAGAAAAATGTCGTCATTCCATGTTCTTCTACAATAGGGTCTATAAAGCTCCCTGTTATTCCAGCTGCAGTATTTGCAATAAAGTTTGCCACAAACCACACCCCAAACATTAATCCTACTAGTTTAAGAGGTGCTAATTTGCTCACATAAGACAATCCAACCGGCGATACACATAGTTCACCAAGAGTATGGAATAAGTACGCAAATATTAAGAATATCATACTAACAGAGGCTGTTTTAGCTCCTAACGGAATACTCATAGATCCGTAAGCTAGAATCCCAAATCCAAGGCCAAGTAAAATTAATCCAATAGCAAATTTTACGGGTCCGGTAGGATTCAATCTGCTTTCCCACAGCTTAGAAAATAACGGTGCAAACGCAATAATGAAAAATGAATTTAAAATACCGAACCAAGAAGCTGGTACTTCCGCTGAATCTGCAACCCATTCTCTTTGTAACATCCAAATTACAATACCCCAAATGATGACGAAACTTGTACCCAAAAATAAATTGGAAAGAGAGTATTTTGAGAACGTTTGTTTAAATAAGAGCGTAAGAACCCAGGTAATTATTATCATAGGAACCACAGTTAAAAGCGTATTAAAAATCTTAAAAGTAGAAGCTCCTGTGCCTGTTAGTACTCGATCTGTATAGTCTTTAGCAAACACGGTCATAGAACCACCTGCTTGTTCAAAAGCCCACCAAAAGAATATTGTAAAAAAGGCCAAAACACCTATTACAATTAGTCGATCTCGTTTTACTTTGTTTTTCTTCGCTTCATCGGCAGTGTCTTCAATAGCTTCTTTTGCTTCCTCGAAAGATTCTTCAATAGCATCATCAAGATCTTCTGCACCTTTTGGTTTTAGTCCTATTCTACCAAAAATTGTCTGTGCGAAATAAAACTGTAACATCCCAAATAACATAAAGATCCCTGCCAAGCCAAACCCATAATGCCAACCCACTTTTTCTCCTATATATCCGCATAAGAGAATACCTAAAAATGCTCCGGCATTAATCCCCATATAAAATATTGTATATCCAGCATCTTTCTCTTTATCCTGACCTTTATATAGCTGACCCACCATTGAAGATATATTTGGCTTGAACAAACCATTTCCTATAATAAGTAAACCCAATCCTAAATAAAAGAATGGATCAGCAAAAACTTCAAGCGCCATAGAAGCATGCCCCAAAGTCATCAATAAAGCACCAACAACTACAGCATTTCTATAACCCATAACTTTATCTGCAATGAGTCCTCCAAAAATTGGGGTTATATATACTAAACCAGTATACCAAGCATAAAGCATCAATGCATCAGCTCTTTCCCATCCCCATCCCTCTTCCAGAAGTGATGAAACTAAAAATAGAACTAATAATGCTCGCATTCCATAATAAGAAAAACGTTCCCACATTTCTGTAAAAAACAAAACAAATAAACCAGACGGGTGACCTAACACTGTACGTTGGTTTGTTTCTGAACCTCCAAATTTAAATTCCATCGATTAAGTTATTAATTAGTATTAGTTGTTCTTTTAATTCTTTATCTGACCACTCTCATCTTCTAGTTCCCCCAAAGTCTCATGGATAAATCGTGTCATTTTCTTATAGAGATGCAAGCGGGTGTTGCCTCCGTAGATACCGTGGTTCTTATCGGGATAGATCGCCCAGTCAAACGCTTTGTCGGCCTGTACCAGTGCTTCTACCAAACGCATGGTGTTTTGCACGTGTACATTGTCGTCGGCACTGCCATGGACCAATAAAAAGTCCCCTTCCAACTTATCCACATGCGAAATAGGTGAGTTCTCGTCGTAGCCTGTAGGGTTCTCCTGTGGTGTCTGCATGTAGCGTTCGGTATAGATGGTATCATAGAAGCGCCAACTCGACACGGGTGCTACCGATATAGCCATGGAAAAGGTGTCGGCTGCCTGAAACAAACAATTGGCTGCCATAAAACCTCCATAGCTCCAGCCCCATATTCCTATACGGTTAGCATCTATGTAGGGTAAGGCACCTAATTTTTGTGCTGCCGCGATCTGATCCTCAACTTCATACTTCCCTAATTCCTTCTGTGTAATCTTTTTAAAATCCCGACCTTTTAAGCCGGTCCCGCGACCGTCTACACAAACAATTATATACCCTTGTTGTGCCAGCATTTGGTGCCAATAGTCGTTTGCGCCTCCCCAACTGTTCGATACATTTTGAGATCCCGGACCGGAATATTGATACATAAACAACGGATACTCTTTGGATGCATCAAAATCCAATGGCTTGATGGTGTACATATTGAGTTCGTAACCGTTTACATTGATCGTAGAGAATTCCTTAGGAGAAGTCTTATAATCGGCTACCACACTTTTTAATGCCGAATTGTTCTTTATCTCACGAATTACCTTTCCGTTCTTAGCATTATTAAGGGTGAAAACATACGGTGTTTCTGTATTGGAGAACGAATTGATATAATAGGTGTAGTCCGCACTAAAGTCTGCACTGTTAGTGCCGGTGCGGTCGCTTAGACGCACCTTATTCTTCCCGGAGCGCAGAATAGAATATACATCTCGATTAATGCTCCCATTCTCGGTACTTTGGTAATAAACACGTCCTGTGTTCTGATCGAACCCGTAGTAATTGGTTACCTCCCATGTACCATCGGTGATTTGATTGATAAGCGTTCCGTTCTTGTCGTAATGATATATATGGTTCCATCCATTCTTCTCGCTGGTCCAAATAAAACTGTTATCGTTTAAAAAAGTAAGGTTGTCGGTAACATCCACATAAGCCGCATCTGTCTCTTGATAGATACGTTTTGCAGACATGTCTTTCGCATTTACAAAGATTAAATCCAGCTCATTCTGGTGCCTGTTGGTAGTTTGTACACTTAAAACAACAGGGTCTTGTGTCCAAAGTAATCTTGGGATATAATAATTGTTATAGGCTGAGAGATCCACATTGGCAGTGGCTTTGGTGGAAAGGTCGTATAATTTTAATGAAACCTTCGCATTGGCCTCACCTGCCTTCGGGTATTTAAACACCTGTTGTGTTTGGTATAGGTCTTCACCGTACATATCCATTGAAAATTCGGGCACATCGGTCTCATCAAAACGAATAAAGGCTAACATCGTACCTGTAGCGTTCCAGTCGAATGCCCGTACAAATGCAAATTCCTCTTCATACACCCAATCGGTGATACCATTGATAATAGAATTCTTTTTACCATCGGTGGTGACCTGTACTTCTTCTCCTGTCTCTAGATCTTTATAATACAAATTGTTCGCATAGCCGTAGGCTAATTTAGATCCATCGGGACTAAAAGTAGGTTCTTGGATCTTATTGGGGGATGCCAGCGTGAGTGTCTTCTTATTTAAATCGTAAATAAAATACGTTCCTAAAGAAGAACGACGGTAGATCTGCTCCAGTTGAGCTGCCAAAAGCACTTTAGATTCATCCTTACTGAACTCATACGAGATAATATATTCAAGCCCCGGTAGTTCGTTGGTATTGACCAAAGTTCGCACCTTTTGGCCGCTTTTATAGTCGTAGACATCGATGGTAGAAGCCTTTGCCGTACGGTCATAATTTAAAACAGAGTATTCCTTCCCGTTGTTTAATGAGCGTAACACATCCAGACGTTCTGCCCGAAATGTACCTCCCCAAATGTCTTCTAATGTAATTTCTTTTTGCTGTGCTATACTTGTAGAAATCGCTGCAAGGAACAGCATGAGCACCTTCACTGAAAATAGTCGCTTCAAAGTGTTAAAATTTTGTTAGGCCAAGTTTACTAAATTTTAACGAAAAATGGGCAGTTTTTTTGTTAAATACAGTGTATTTGTTCGTAAGTAAGCCGCTAAAAGGTTCATCATAAATAGTATCTTTGTGTTTTCAATGGTAATTCTATGGCGAATCCCGTTTCCGGATTTTCAAAAAAATCGAAGACAGAAAAAATTGAATGGCTGGCAGCAAATTACTTAGCCGATCGGCCCGACGCTATTGCGCTTTTAAAAAGCTATTGGAATGATGATCCTACAGTACAAAGGCTTCATGACGATTTTATTGAAAATACCCTCAGCAATTACTATCTCCCTTTCGGGATCGCACCAAATTTCTTGATCAACAATACTTTGTATGCCTTGCCAATGGTCATTGAAGAAAGTTCGGTGGTGGCTGCGGCGAGCAATGCTGCAAAATTCTGGCTTTCACGGGGTGGTTTCACTACTGAAGTGCTTGGAACACAAAAGAACGGTCAGGTTCACATTAATTTCTACGGAAAAAATGATCATATCGTTGGTTTCTTTAAGGAGATCTATCCGAAACTGATTGCCACTATTGAATCCCTCCAGAAAAATATGAAGAAGCGAGGTGGCGGACTTATCGATCTCGAATTGCAGGATCACACAGAGACCTTAGACGGATATTACCAAATACACGCCACTTTTGAAACCTTGGACGCCATGGGCGCCAATTTTATAAACAGCTGTTTGGAAGCCATTGCGCATACCTTTGAGACCGAAGCAAAGGACTATCCTTCTTTTCAGCAAACAGATTTGTACCCGGAAGTGGTACTAAGCATACTATCCAACTATGTCCCTGAGTGTTTGGTACGTGCTCAAGTGCGTTGCCCTGTCGAAGATTTATCCGACAAGCATATGGAGGGTCATGAATTTGCGAAAAAGTTTGTACGTGCCATCGCCATAGCCAATGCCGAAAAAAGACGGGCTGTGACACATAATAAAGGCATTATGAACGGTGTCGATGCCTTGATCCTAGCCACCGGGAACGATTTCCGGGCGGTAGAAGCAGGCGTACATGCCTACGCTGCCAAGGACGGATCCTACCGAAGTCTTACACATGCTACGGTTAAAGACGGAACGTTCACTTTTTGGATCGAACTTCCTTTAGCGCTCGGAACCGTTGGAGGACTTACATCCCTACACCCCATGGTACAATTAGCCTTCGATATCTTGCAGAAACCCAATGCACAACAATTGATGGAGATCGTCGCTGTGGCAGGACTTGCACAGAATTTCGCAGCTATACGATCGCTTGTTACAACAGGCATTCAGAAAGGACACATGAAAATGCACTTGATGAATATCTTAAATCAGTTTCAAGCTTCTGATTCCGAAAAACAAAAAGCGATTATCCATTTTAAAGAACACACCGTTTCACATAGTGCAGTAGTTGCATTTATAGACACAATTCGTTCATAACCATTGGAAAGGACCTTCTACAGTAACGGAAAATTATTATTGACCGCAGAATACGTTGTATTGGACGGCGCAACCGCACTGGCTTTTCCAACGCGTTACGGACAATCCCTCACTGTTGAAGCCGGAAATAAAAAAGGGGTCGAGTGGCTTAGTCTGGATTCCGAGGGGCACCCATGGTTCAAAGATTTCTTGTATTTCAAGGAAGGTAAACTCCAATCAGAAAATAATGATCCCATAGCGCAAACACTGTTGTCCATACTACGTGCAGCCCTCGAATTGCAACCACACTTTATAGGACCGCATACCGGCATTCGTGTAACAACTTCTTTGGATTTTCGGCGGGACTGGGGATTGGGAAGCTCTTCTACCCTTATCGCAAATATTGCTAAATGGGCACAGATCGATCCATTTATATTGCTGGAAAACAGTTTTGGGGGCAGTGGATATGATATTGCGGCAGCGCTAAGCAATGCCCCGCTCCTTTATGAACGCGATGCTGCCAAACCCACATACAGGCCCGTCCATCTTCCTTGGGAATTCAAAGAGCAATTGTTCTTTGTGCATCTCAAGCAGAAGCAAGACAGCAAAGCAGGGATTCGACGCTATAAGAAAGCTTCGGTGGCTCCACAAACGCTTCGGAAGATCACCGATATAAGCAACAAGCTATTGCTTTGCTATTCCCTTTCAGATTTTGAGGCATTGCTCGAAGCTCACGAGGCAATCATTTCAGAAATCATTCAACTTCCTACAGTAAAAGAAAGGCTGTTTCCGGACTATCCAAATACCTTGAAAAGCTTGGGTGCCTGGGGCGGTGATTTCATGCTGGCTACCGGAAACAAAGATGACCAAACCTATTTCAGAAAAAAAGGATATACAACGCTCCTTCCCTTTTCTGAAATGATCTTATAAAAATAAAAGCCTCGCATGTGCGAGGCTTTTTTAATGTATGCAAGCTATAGATTAATAGAAAGTTGCTCTGTAATCTTCGATCTCTGCAGCGCTCTTTAAAGCGTTATAAACTTTAGAGTTAAAGGACGGAACCTCTTTAGCGTTCAACTGATTGGCGAAAGAGGCATAATTATCAAGCTCAGGCGCTTTGTTCAAGGCCAAAACTTTTACTTTGAAAACCCCCGTCTCACCGTCGATAAGTTTTGTGGTTTCACCAGCTTTTGTTCCAAAGGCCGCCCCCACTACCTTAGGTTCTGTTCCCGCATCGGCAATAGTTGGGTTTGCCATCGTTACAGCTGTTGCATTCTTCACGGTTACATTTTGACTACTTGCAATCTCTTGAAGCGTTGTTCCTGTGATCGAAGCACGTATCTTTTCGGCTTTTTTCTGCTTTCTAAGGATAGGAGTCACTTTTGCCGAAGCTTCTGCTACGCTCATTAATCCCTTTTCGTTCTTACGTGTAAGTTGTGCGATGACATATCCTTCCGGAACATTGAATCGCTTCACATCGCCCACACTTGTCTCTTCATCGAAAGCCCAAGTAACGATACTGCGATTGCTTCCCAATCCCGGAATGTTCGCATCCAGTTCTCCGATCTTGTTTACAGGCTTCACAGTCTTATTGTCGGCCGCAGCAACCTCAGCAAAATCGCCCTTTTGCGCGTCGAGTTCAAAAGTGGTCGCTTTCGAGAAGATATCGTTTATGGTCTTTTCTGAAGGCTCGATCTCTTTAGAAATTGTTGCCAATTTTACTGCTTTTTGAGTGTTCTTCTGATTCTCGATCTCGATCACGTGATATCCGAACTGTGTTTTAACCACACCCATATCACCCGTAGTGTTCTCGAAGGTAAAATCCCGGAACTCAGGAACCATGGCTCCATAGGTAAAATTCTCGTATTTCCCGCCTTTAGCAATACTACCGCTGTCTGAAGAATATTGGGTAACCAGATCGGCAAATTTTGATCGATCCGCCTTTACAACACGTAACAGGCTGTCGGCTGTGGCTTTTGCCTGCTCATCGGTTCTGGAAATACTGTCCGTTGGATTCATCCCCGTAGGAATAAGGATGTGTCGAGCAGAAACAGTATCCGGTAATTGACGCATTCCAATCACTTTGGTAAGGTTCAAGCTGTTCCCTATTTCATAAGGCCCAAAGATATCACCTACATTCATAGCAAAAACCGTATCACGGATTACTTCGGGTAGTTCGTTCTTGAACCAATAGGTATCTTCGAAATTTACATCGGAGTTTGCATTTACGAATTCTTCGTTATTGGCAGTTTTTCTAAATCCCGGAATGGTATCATTGGTCTTTGTCACCGAATTATACTCAATGCGGTCTTCAAACAATGCTGTAATTTCTGCTTTTGCAGCATCCAGATCCTCTTTGGAAGGTTCTTCGGTATAGGTAACATATTGAATATCTGCCATCGCCTCTACTTCATACTCTTTAGGGTGTTTTTTAACGTAGGCTGCTATTTCAGACTCACTTACGGGAACATCCTCATCGGCGATACTTGAATAAGGCACTTGTACAAACTGAATATTGACCTTATCATTCTCGAAACGATATTGTTTTTCACCTTCGGCCAGTGTTGCTATCAATCCACTTTTCACCATATTCAAGTACGTGGTCTCAAGTACTGCTACTTTTGTATTTTCCACGTATTCCAACCACTGCTCGTAGGCAACGGGATTATTGGCGCGCACATCGGCAATGTACTCTTGTAGTTTTGCCTGACTGAATTGTCCGGCCTCATTTTGAAATGTTGGGTTTCCGGCTAAGAATTTAGCCAATGCAGCATTGGTAAGTTCGGTTTCGGCGGTTAGACCTATCTCTTCGTATTGTTGTTTTAGGAGCAAACGACGCAATTCACGATCCCAAACTATGTTCATCGCTTGGTTAGCACCGGCATTGGGTCCTAGTCCTCGCTGTGTATTCTCTACTTGCTCCATGAACTCCTGACGCGATATATCTTCTCCGTTCACCGTTGCTACGGTCGTCTGTCCTTTCTCGGTGCCAAGTCCGCCATTACGGATCACATCTGCTAAAACGAAGGAGAAAAGCGCAAGCGCTATAATTACAATAAGGAATACTCCTCTTTTTCTAATACTATTTAAAACTGCCATCTGTCGTTCAAATTTATTTTTCTGCGCACCGAATCCATCGGTTTATAAAAATATGTTAGTCCTGTATGATACCTTACAACCAATTGTAAGGATGAAGTTTAGGAAAGCACTTCATTTAATTTAGGGGGCGAAAATACCATTTTCCCTTCATTTATGAAAGATTCCTTTTGAAAAAAATTAAGAAAAAAGAAGAAACTAATCTTCGAGCTTCACTTTAAGCTCTACCAGTTCGATCTTGGTATTGGAGACTTCCAGAATGCGGAAGATATAGTCTCCCATTTCTACCATTTCATCCTTATCAGGGATCTCTTCGGTATGGTTAACGATCATTCCACCCAAGGTCTCGTAGTTCTCACTTTCGGGTAGATCGAGTTTATACGTTTCATTAAGGTAATCCACTTCAAGGCGGGCAGAGAATTTAAAGTGTTCTTCTCCCAATACCTCTTCAGTAAGCGCCACAGAGTCATGCTCATCCTGAATCTCGCCAAAAAGTTCCTCTATAATATCTTCCACCGTCATGATCCCCGAAGTACCTCCGTATTCATCGATCACCACAGCAATACTCTTTCGTTTTTTACTTAAAATATTGAGCACATCTTTAGCATGCATAGTTTCCGGCACGAATACTACGGGCATTAATACTTTTTTGAGGTTGGCCGGCTTCTTGAACAACTCGAAGGAATGGACATATCCTAAAATATCATCGATATTATCTTTATAGACTAAAATTTTAGAGAGTCCGGTTTCGGTAAAAATCTTACTAAGTTCTTTCGGGGTCGTGTCAATATCTACTGCGACCACTTCGGTACGCGGGATCATTACTTCTCTTGATTTTACTTCGGAAAAATCCAGTGCATTTTGAAAGATCTGGATCTCGGTATCGATCTCTTCGGAAGTTTCGGTGGTTTCCATCTGTTCGCTGATGTAATTCCCCAGTTCGATCTTACTGAAGGTAAGCTGAATGGTATCGCCTTCAGTTTTAAAAAAGAGCTTCAGCACCAAATCTGAGATCCAGATAACAAATTCAGAAATTACAGAAAATAAGACATAGAACAGATAGGCCGGCACGGCAAAGATCTTCACCAAACTGTTGGCATAGATCTGAAAGAACACCTTTGGAAGGAATTCGGCCGTGAGTAATATAATTAACGTAGAGATGATGGTTTGAACCAAGAGACCTGTAAAACCGGCCAATGGGATATACTCCATCAAGAGGTCTCCCATGTAGAACCCATAGACCACCAGAGCGATATTATTGCCCACCAACATAGTGGCGATGAACTTAGAGGGTCGTTTGGTGATCTTTTTTAGAACACCTGCAAGAAAGTTGTTCTGCTTCTTTTCGATCTCAATATGGATCTTATTGGAGGAAACATACGCGATCTCCATTCCCGAAAAGAATGCAGAAAGAATCAACATCAATACAATAATAAGGACAGATTCCATTAACGATTTTGGTTGCGTTCTTCCATTTTCTTCCTAAACCTACGTTTAAAGAAGAACATAAAAATAGCGACTACCACGAAGAATGCAAATAAATACGCTCTGTTCCTATTGTCGTTCCAGTTTTCATAGGCCACATACGCAGCGAAGAGCGCCATGACAATATAAGCGTATTCAAAAAGACGGTAAATCTTAGTTCCCATTGGTTGTTTTTTGGTCAATTATTTGTACTCCCTGGTTTTTTCTGGACAAGAAGTTAGTGAAATCTTCATTAGAATCAAAGCGCGCTCCATCGTTATAGGAGCCGTCTTTGAGTTTCATTTGATATGGCTGATCTGTGAAAACCCATTTATTCTTTTGGTCCCAATACAATTGATCGGCCTTTAAGATGGTGCTATCACTTGTTACGAGCACTACATTTTTTCGCAAATCTACAATATTTGTTCCTTCAAACCGAATGGCATAGTCTGATGTTACCGTGCTTTTTTCATTTTTTTCATTCCAAAACCGAACCTCAACACCTTCGGGAAATTCCTGATAGGGAAATTCGTAATTGGAATAGTCATGCAACAAGGGCGCCAAAAGATTGGTCACCACCTTTCCGGAGTCAGTATACTTAAGATCAATGTTCCTTCCTTCGGCAATAGGTGCCCCATCGGTTAAACTCAGTTGCCTAATGTTCTGGTAGTTTCCCTCACATGCAAAAAGCGTGATGACAACCAAAGTTGCCATCACGCTTTTAATGCTATGTGGGATCCGTTTCATTCTTACAAGTTTGGCACTCGAACGCTACCACCAACCCAACAGTTGAACGTAATCGTTTTTCCGGCCATCCCTTCACTAAAGATATCGGTTTTTTGTGGTGCACGCTCACGATAGCTGCTTGCAGTTGCTCTTGCAGTTCCGGCGATAGAGGCATCTACACGTGCCGCTTTGTCTGCCATCTCTGCAGCTTTCCAATAGATCGCTCTTTTCTCGAAGGTAGTAGTACCACAGTTATTTGCACTGGCGGCATACATATTAGCGATCTTTAAATAGGCAATACCTGCTGAAGGCTTCGCTTCTACCATCTTTAGGTAGTACGATCTGGCGCTTCCCATACTTCCTTTTTGACGGAAGTTCTCTGCAATACTGTAATATACTTTTGCCTTGTCACTTGGATTGGTCTCAAGATCTGCTGCCTGATTGAAGTACTCAAGCGCTTTGCTTGAATTATTATCCTTCTCGGCTAATTTACCTAAGTAATAAGCAGATTTTGCTGAAGGTTCCAAGGTGTGCAATTGCTGTACGAGTTTAAAGAACAATGGATCATCACAATCTTTTGCGCTCAAACGACCCGCGGCTCGCTTTACCCAAGTAATATCATCTTTTTTAGCTTCAAAATCTTTGTTGTACAACGGAATAAGGTTTGGACAATCTGCCAACTGACCTAATTTTCCGTCTACACTTGCTTTCACTTTTCCGTACGCTTCCAAATTGGTTTCATACGCCTTCATTAACTTTTCTTCTCTATTGGTCAATTGCGTACCCGCTTCCTGCTTCTCGATAAGCTGGGTAAGCTTTTCAGCAAGTTGACTCTCTTCCTTTTCGATCTTGGCATATTCGATATCGTACAGGTCGAAAACCTCCTGAAGGTCAAGTTCCCCATCGTTATAAAGGTCCACAGCCAATGAAAAGTAAGTGTATAAACTCTTCGGACTCGTAAAGTTTTCTTCATCCTTGGTATACGCCTCCTCAAAAGCCTTGTACTCCTCCATCTTCGTACCAATGTTGTTGTCGTACTTCACTTGGGCGATATCGGACAATACATCTCCTTCCTTGGTCTTATCAGGAAAATACTTTAAACGTAATTCGTACGCCTTAATAAGGTCGTCAACTTTACTTTTGTCCCCTTTTTCAATGAAGTATTTGAACATACGCTCGGCATACTGGTATGTCGCTAAACTAAATGTTGGACATTCCTTGATCACTTTTTCATAATGAGGCAAAGCTGCCTCGTAATTCTTTGCTTTGGCCGGTTCAGCAAATAGGGATAGTGTTATGTTACAATCGTTTGGCGCCTGTGCCAAAACCGAGCCCCCAAAAGTTATGGACAACGTGGCTAAAATTAAAAGTGCTTTCGTTTTCATAATGCTAGTGTTTACTTTTTTAATCATATAATCGTTTCTCAAACCACTTGTCGTTCAAAGACAAGCTTAAAAATGTGTTGAAGAAGTTTTCTTGTATCAATCCAAAATCCTTGGTTCCACGTCTTCCGATCTCAAAACCAAGGTTCACATTCGAGAATAGTCTTCCAACAGGTAATCCTACTCCAAAAGATATGCCAAACTCATTAATGTCTTGTCCGCTAATGTTAATCCCGGTCTCTTCGAACCTGAATCCTGCACGGTATACTACCCGTTCCCAAAAATTCCCAAGTGAGTTGTAATTTGGAATATAGAACCCGCCAATTCTATATTTGGCCGCATCATTGAATTCCACGATATCGATATCGAAAGTACGATTGGTAAAGTTACTGGTTTTTTGATCTGTATATTCCAATCCTAAGAACCATTGCTTAGGCTTTCCAATTCCGGCTCCTACTGTAATTTGCGACGGAAAGGTGAAATTGGTATCGGCCACATCGATCTCTTCGGCATCGATCACTGCCAAGCCACCATTATCTCCCACCAGAATGGTGGAGACGGCGCGTCGGTTCTCTGAAGTGAAATTGGTTTCGGGGGTGTAGGTTACAAAACTCATAAGTTCCAAATTCTCAGAGACCATGGTCTTATAGGAAGCCCCAAAATTAAAACTGAAGCCAAGCAGATCTGATTTGTTGAATTCCCGGGTGGCATACTGCACACTATCTTGTGAACTAAAGGCTGTGTTCTCAATATTTCCGAAGTTATAGTTCACTTCAGCCCCAACATTCAATTCGGGTGTGATCTTATAGGCTAACGTAAAAAAAGCTTTGTTGAGTCCGCCGGCTCCCGAATATTCCGTAGTGGTCGCACCGCTGGTAGACGAAAGTTCATACCCCACCGAAGTATAGGGTATCAATCCAAAACTGGCCCCAAATTTCCCCATTGGAATTCCTATAGCCAGATAGTCCAAAGAAGTAGTAGAGACTTTTCGGTTTTCGGTATCTGTATTAAGGGACGTGTATTTGTGACTGGCTCCTAAAGAATAATTAACCAATCGCAGATCGGCTACACCCGCCGGGTTTTGAATATTTAAATGAATACTGTCTGAATATACACTAATGCCTCCCATTGCTCTATTCTCTGCCGTTCCTTTAAATTTTAAGGTCCCTATTCCGTAGAAAGAATACGGAGATGTGGTCCCTTCTTGGGCTATTGCAACACCTGTAATGAGTAAAAATACTGCAATGATGATCTGCTTCGTCATTAATCTTTATTAAGTTCTAAAATGTAGTTTAAGCCCTCTAATAGAAAATTTGAGTTGGCAAAGATGTCATTTTTTAAGCTATCTCGCAAAAATTGCGCGTCTCCACCTGTTAAAATAATTGTTAAATCGCTGTATTTTATAGAATACGCCTCTATAAACCCTTCTATTTCGTACAAAACACCGTGGACCACGCCTGCATGCATAGACGTTGCGGTGGAATCACCCGTTAATTTCTTGGGCGTACGTGTATCCAACAACGGTAATTTTGCCGTAAACGTATGCATGGCCTTGTAACGCATCTCAATTCCCGGCGAGATCGCCCCTCCCAGATACTCATTCTCAGCATTCAAGAAATCGTAGGTGATACAACTCCCGGCATCGACCACCAGCACATTTTTTTTCGGAAATTGCCTGGCAGCGGCACTAACCAAGGCTATACGGTCTACCCCCAAGGTAGCAGGTGTAGTGTACTTATTGATATAGGGAACTTTCGCGTTATGTGATAACTCGAACACACGAATGCGTTGTTTTAATTTTGTTTGTTGGTGATCGCTTAACTGTCCTGCCGAAGCGATGATACAGTGTTCTAAATTAGAATACGCTTCAAAAGCATCCTGCAGTGTTTCCAAAAAATCCTTTTTTAAGCAGGTCTTTTTGAATTGCAATTGGATCCCATGAAAGACTGCGAGCTTCACCAAGGTGTTTCCTACGTCAATTACTAAGTTCATTGGAAGGTTTAAGGGGGTAAAAATACAATTTGTATGCATAGTGTATTGTTAATAGCATATTAAATTGAAAATCCCCTTTTATTTTTTTTCAATTAATGTTTTGCAAACGGTAAAATAGGGTTATATTTGCGCTCTCAATTAAGGTACCTTAGCTCAGTTGGTAGAGCAACGGACTGAAAATCCGTGTGTCCCTGGTTCGATTCCTGGAGGTACCACGAGCCCCGCGAGGGGTATCGACAGAAAAGCACTCTTTTTAGGGTGCTTTTTTTATGCCGTAGGCAGAACGAATCGAAGCCTGTCCCGAACGTAGTGAGGGGATTCCTGGAGGTACCATAAGCTATCCGAGTAAACTCTGCGCACTTACCATCAATGAATCTACACCTCCAAGCTAATGTTTCTACAAATTTTTACATTTGTAAGCGCTAACCAGTATTATGAGACCTTTATTCTATCGCTTCATATTCATTTTCCTCATTTCATATTCGGTTTCCGCGCAGATCGTAAACGTGGAATCGCTTCGGAAAGTGACCGACACTTCCGGGTGGTCCGGGGCCGCCAGTGTCAATTTTGCCTTGAAACGAAATGTAAACGACTTCCTTACCCTTTCCAATAATATTCACGTTCAGTATAAAATGAACAAACACCTAGTCCTGTTCAAGAACGATATCGAGTTTCAAAAAATCGAAGGAGCGCGTTTAGAGAATTCAGGTATTTCGCACATTCGGTACAATTACCGTTTCCACCCGCGTATCGCTTGGGAGGTCTTCATCCAAGGGCAATACAATAAGGTTTCCTTGATCGATTTTCGAGGCTTGGTAGGAACGGGACCTCGCTTTAAACTTTCCAATCTTGAAAACTATAAATTCTATCTGGGTACACTGGCTATGTATGAGTACGAAGAAATTTCAGACGGTGTAACGCCTATTCAGCGTACACTGCGTGGTAGCATCTATCTGTCCTTTAGCCTCTACCCTACCGAGCGTATCAGTTTGGTGAGTACCACCTATTATCAGCCGCGCTTCTCGGCATTTAACGACTACCGCATTTCGAGTCAGTCTTCTTTATTGATCGATCTCTTTAAAAACTTCGCATTTAAAACGTCCTATACCTTCACCTACGACGCATTTCCGGCTGTAGGCATTCCCAATTCGCAATACGACTTCACCACGGGGATTGCCTATACCTTCGATTAATAATTGGATAATAGTTGTAAGTTTTTTTATATAGTAAGACTACTTGTTTATATTTACGCAATTCTAAAACCAGGTGCATTTTAATTTCGTACCTATTTATAAAACATATATGGCAGCGAACAATTATTACGATCCGGCCGATCTGAGAAAATTCGGAAATATTACCGAATGGAGCGAAGAATTGGGAGCCAAATTTTTCGATTACTACGGAAAGGTCTTCGAGGAAGGTGCCCTCACTGCTCGCGAAAAATCCCTGATCGCATTGGCTGTGGCCCATACCGAACAATGCCCATATTGTATTGATGCCTACACGAAAGACGGTTTGCAACGCGGTGTGACCAAACAAGAAATGATGGAAGCGATCCACGTAGGCGCTGCCATAAAAAGTGGTGCCACCCTAGTCCACGGTGTCATGATGATGAATAAAGTGAATAAACTGGACGGATAAGCAATTCTATGTCGAAATTAAAGACCCAATCCCTACATAAGCGCCACAGTGAACTTGCCGAAAGCAACAGGCAACTTGAGATCCTATCGAATGGTATTTTTCAAGATGGCGAATTGCCCACCTTTGCGAAAAAAATCAAGGAAAGCAATCAGTTCCCCTTGCGCCCCAAAAAACTGGAAATCCTTCAGATCAATTTGGGGTATATGTGCAATCAGGTGTGCGAACACTGCCATGTAGATGCCGGTCCCGACCGTAAGGAAATCATGACTCGGGAGACCATGAAACAATGCTTGGAAGTCATTCAAAATACAGGAGCCCACACCTTAGATCTTACAGGAGGTGCTCCGGAAATGAATCCGGATTTTAGATGGTTCGTCGACGAGGCTAGTAAGGCAGGAATCAAGGATTTTATTGTGCGAAGCAACCTTACCATCCTTAGAGCAAACAAAAAATACTACGATCTTCCACAGTTCTTCAAAGAGCACAACGTTCATGTCGTGAGCTCCATGCCGCACTGGACGCGCGGAAAGACCGACAAACAGCGTGGCGACGGTGTTTTCGACAAATCCATAAAAGCACTCCAAGAACTAAATGCCATTGGGTATGGGATGCCAAACAGCGACCTTCGTCTGGATCTGGTGTACAACCCAAGCGGGGCCTTCCTTCCCGGGGATCAAGCCAGCATGGAAAAGGATTTCAAAAAAGCGTTGTTGGAAGATTTTAATATTCAGTTTCACAATTTATTTGCCATCACCAATTTACCCATCGCCCGATTTTTGGATTACTTAATTGCTTCCGAAAATTATGAGGACTATATGTATCAATTGGTTAATGCGTATAATCCCGCTGCCGTACAGAATGTGATGTGTACTAATACAATTTCTATTAGCTGGGACGGGTGGTTGTACGACTGCGATTTCAATCAGATGCTCGGACTCAAAGTTGCGAGTAAGATCAAACATATTAAAGATTACAATGAAGAGGTTCTTAACGATCGAAACATTATAATTTCACAACACTGTTACGGCTGTACAGCCGGTGCCGGAAGCAGTTGTCAAGGTGCTGTTACAACCTAAGCGGTTTTTTTTGATAGAAGATCCCATGAAAAAAATTAGCTACATCCTTCTGCTTTTAATGACCTTTTCTGCTACGGCTCAGGAATCGTTGGACGCACTACTGAAACAATACAACACGCACAGTGTACCCTATATTTCGGTGGAGGAACTGCGAAGGCTTCAGGTAAACGATACCGTAGTGATCTTGGACGCGCGTGAAATCACCGAATTTGGCGTGAGCCACATAGACAATGCACGATATGTTGGCTTTTCTGCGTTTTCTTCGGAAGCACTTTCAGAAATAATCACCAATAAAAATAGCGCGATCGTGGTCTATTGTTCCCTCGGAATACGTTCCGAAGTGATCGCCGAAAAACTGAAAGATGCCGGATACACCAATGTTAGAAATCTCTATGGAGGTATCTTTGAGTGGAAGAACAAAGGGTATACCGTGGTGGATTCTACCCGTACCGAAACCGAAAATATCCATGCGTTTTCAAAAGCTTGGAGTAAATGGCTGACCAACGGCAATAAGGTCTATTAATATGGGAGTTTTCACTACAAACAACGACAACAGTTTGGATAGCGAAACCGATTTTTGGTTCCCCACATCCAAAAAAGCCTTGCTTATTTTTACCCGTAATCCGGAATTGGGCAAATGCAAAACACGTTTAGCTGCCACTATTGGAGACGAAGCTGCTCTCCGTATCTATACGTTCTTGCTGAAACATACTGTTACCATCACCAAAGCGTTAGCGGTGGATAAATTCGTGTTTTATTCCGATGAAATAGGGAAGGATGACCTATGGGACAACAGGGTCTACCATAAAAGAATGCAACATGGAAAGGATCTCGGTAGCAGAATGGAAAACGCTTTTCAGCAAATATTTGAGTCTGGTTACGAGCAAGCGATTATTATTGGCAGCGACTTGTACGACCTTGACCTTGAAGGAATAACAGCTGCCTTTAAAGTCCTGGACACGAAGGAAGTGGTCTTAGGACCGGCGGAAGACGGAGGATACTACCTATTAGGTATCAAAAAGATCATACCCCAACTTTTCCGCAATAAAGCATGGGGAACCGATACCGTACTGCAGGATACCTTGACCGATCTTGCAAACAACGATATCTTCTTACTTCCGGAAAAGAACGACGTAGACCGATGGGAAGATATCGCGCACCTATCCGTTTTTAAACAGTTCTTAACATCCAATCAGAAATCGATATAACATGACAACTTACATTCAACAATCGGTTGAGTATTTACAACAACGTGGTTTCGAAAAACCAGAGATCGGGATTATTTTAGGAACCGGTTTGGGAAAATTGGTCGATCACCTAGTCATTGAGAGCGAGGTGAGTTACAATCATATTCCCAATTTTCCAACGGCAACGGTAGAATTCCACAAAGGAAAACTTATCTACGGAACGCTGGGAGGAAAAAAAGTGATGGTCATGCAAGGACGGTTCCATCTATATGAAGGGTATTCGCTGCTCGACGTTACATTTCCCGTGCGCGTGATGTATCGTTTGGGCGTGAAGAAACTGCTGGTGAGTAATGCCAGTGGCGCAATCAATCTTAATTTTAAGAAGGGTGAGATCATGCTCATTGATGATCATATTAACTTACAGGGCAGTTCCCCTCTTGCCTTTAATGGCGTTGAAAAATTAGGAGAACGTTTCGTGGACATGAGTGCTCCTTATGATCCAGACATGAACAATCAATTGGAATCGATCGCCAAGAAACACAACATCACACTGCGCAAAGGGGTATATGCCAGTGTGGTCGGACCGCAATTAGAAACCCGTGCCGAATATCGCTACCTCAAAATCATTGGCGCAGACGCCGTAGGTATGAGTACCGTACCTGAAGTAATCGTAGCCAATCACCTGGGACTGCCAGTTTCAGCAGTATCTGTATTAACAGACGAATGCGACCCCGACAATTTGAAACCTGTAGACATTGAAGAGATCATCGCCATGGCAGGTAAGGCAGAACCGAACATGATCACCCTTTTTACCGAATTAATAAAACAATTATAATCCACGCAACACTATGAGCTATTTAGATACTACACACGATGTTTATAAAGAAGCAGCCCTCACTCCGGATGTTGGCCTTTGCTGTACGACCAATCCGATATGGGAATTGCCCGGCTTGAAGATTCCCAAGATCATGCAGGAAATGAACTACGGCTGCGGAAGCACCGTACATGCGCGTGATCTCACTAACAATCCGCGAATGCTGTATGTAGGTGTAGGCGGTGGTATGGAACTGTTGCAATTTGCCTATTTCAATCGGCAAAAAGGCGGCGTGGTAGGTGTCGATGTGGTCGATGAAATGTTGGAAGCCTCCCGTAAGAATTTTATGGAAGCAGAAGCGCTCAATCCGTGGTTTAAAAGTGAGTTCGTTGACCTAAAAAAAGGGGATGCACTTCATTTGCCGGTGGACGATAATTCCATAGACGTGGCGGCACAAAACTGTTTGTTCAATATTTTTAAGGCAGAAGATCTAAAAAAGGCGATTGATGAAATGTATCGCGTTCTTAAACCACACGGCCGACTTGTAATGAGCGATCCTACCTGCGAACAGCCCATGAACGACACCCTTCGGAATGACGACCGTCTACGTGCGCTGTGCCTAAGCGGAAGCCTCCCTATTTCCGAATATGTAAAAGCACTCACCGACGCCGGTTTTGGAACGATAGAAATCCGCGCCAGAAAACCATACCGCATCCTTGATCCGAAGCACTATCCTACCGAAGAACTCATTTATATTGAATCTATTGAAGTAGCAGCCATCAAAGATCCAATGCCGGAAGACGGACCCTGTATCTTTACCGGAAAGGCGGCTATATTCTATGGTGAAGAGGCGTATTTTGACGATTCGAAAGGACACATCCTGCTAAAGAACCAGCCCATTGCCATCTGTGATAAGACCGCTGCGGCTCTTCAAGCCCTAGGCCGAGACGATATCTTTATTAGTGAATCTACCTTTCATTATGATGGAGGCGGTTGTTGTTAAACAACAGCATCAATAAAACATTGAAACCGAAGAAAGTATTTCTTCGTACTTATAACTTCAACGTATACGAACTCCTATGATCTTCGTCATTCTTTTTATTGCCGCTTGTTTCTTAGCCTATAGCAATGGCGCAAATGATAATTTCAAAGGAGTTGCCACCCTGTTTGGAAGCGGAACGACCAATTATAAACGAGCCATCCGCTGGGCAACGGTCACGACCTTTGCGGGTTCGATTGCAGCCATATTCTTGGCAGGTACGCTGGTGAAGAATTTCTCGGGCAAAGGATTGGTGCCCGATGACCTCATACAAAATCCCGTTTTTGCTATTTCTATTGCGTTAGGAGCTGCCTTCACCGTACTATTGGCGACGAAAATAGGTATGCCCATATCGACCACACATGGTTTGGTTGGTGCCCTCTTTGGCGCAGGTGTCATGGCCATTGGACCCGATTTCAACTTTGAAAAACTGGGAAAGGCATTCCTAATACCTTTGATCTTGAGTCCGCTCATGGCAGCCATCCTAAGTTTTATGGCGTATATCTTTTTCAGGAAGATACGTAAGCGATTGGGTGTCACAAAAAAGAGTTGCCTTTGCGTTACTAAAACCAATGTAGCGGCACCAACCGCCCAGGCTAATATGCACCTCACTATTCCTTCGCAAATTCAGCTTGCTTCTTGTGAAAAGGGCTGTGTGGAAACCTATAAAGGAAAGATTCTAGGTGTCACTTCACAAAAAGTTTTAGATACGCTCCATTTTTTAAGCGCCGGTATCGTAAGTTTTGCCCGTGGTCTTAATGACACGCCCAAGATCGTTGGGTTGTTGATTATTATAAACACTATCGATATCCAATGGGGAATGATCGCTGTAGCAGTTGCTATGGCCATTGGGGGACTTCTAAATGCTAAAAAAGTAGGGATCACCATGAGCAAAAAGATAACTCCCATGAATCACGGACAAGGATTTACCGCCAACATGATTACCGGGATCCTTGTAACCACTGCCAGTATTCACGGACTCCCGGTATCTACTACCCACGTTTCGGTGGGATCTATCTTTGGCATAGGCACAGTAACAAAAAAAGCCGATGTTAAAATGATCTCTAAGATCCTACTTTCATGGGTTCTTACACTTCCTACTGCTGCCGTGTTAAGTGCACTTACATTTAAACTCTTAACATCTATTTTGTAATTTAGAGGTCTTGTTTCCGACTTATAGCGAATTGTTCGTATGGAACGTTACCTCGACATCTTCAAAGCATCCTATTCCGGTTACTGGAACTATCTCGTCAACGAGATCACCAGCTTTCATTGGGATAATTATTTCTATGGTCTTCTTATCGTTTCTGTGGTGGTTTGGGGGTTAGAATTACTTTTCCCGTGGCGCAAGCAGCAAAAAATTTTCAGAAAAGACTTTTGGCTGGACACCTTTTACATGTTCTTCAATTTTTTTCTTCTGAATTTGATCGTCCTCATTTTCTTGTCTAACACAGCTGAAGCTATTTTCAATGATCTTTTGGCATTCGCAGGATTACAGGTATCCAACTTCCAACTGATGGACGTGGATGCGCTTCCGTATGGATTGGGGTTAGTGGTTTTCTTCCTTGTATCAGATTTCGTGCAATGGAATACACATCGCCTGCTGCATAGGGTCCCCTTCCTTTGGAATTTTCATAAAGTACACCATTCGGTCAAGGAAATGGGTTTTGCAGCGCATTTACGTTACCACTGGATGGAACCTGTAGTATATAAATCGTTGCTCTATATTCCCATCGCCATTATAGGCGGATTCGACGCTCAAGATGTGGCCATTGTACATTTCTTCGCCCTCACTGTGGGACATCTCAACCACGCCAACCTGGGTTGGGACTATGGGCCTTTTAAATACATTTTTAATAATCCCAAGATGCACATCTGGCATCACGCTAAAGTTTTGCCAAAACATACCAAATACGGTGTTAATTATGGCCTTACTTTAAGTATTTGGGACTATATTTTCCAAACGGATCACGTACCTCATGACGGTCGCGACATCGAGTTGGGATTTACAGGGGATGAAACCTTCCCTAAAGATTTCTTTACCCAAGAGATGTATCCATTGAAATCCAAAAAATAATCTGCTGCGTATATAAGGCAGCAAAAAAAAATTACTATGTATAGACTTGTACTTTTAATACCCACCCTACTTTTAATCTTTTCATTAAGCAGTTGTAATCTGTTCTCTGCGGCAGGACTCTCCTCACAGGGGCAACCCACCAAAGAAGTGAAAGGAGAACTCACCTCAACCACAGCTAACTCTGCCGTGAACGTAGATCATTCGCAGTGGGATAAACTTTTAAAAAAACATGTGGGCCCACAGGGTATGGTCGATTACAAGGGATTTCAGAAAGATCGGGAAGCTTTAAATGCCTACCTTCAGAATTTATCCTCAAAGAACCCTACCGACGATTGGAGCGTTCAAGAGCTTCTCGCCTATTACATTAATCTTTACAATGCGTATACCGTAGACCTTATCTTGGACAACTATCCCGTAAAGAGCATAAAAGATATTGATGGTGCTTGGACCAAAGGGATCGTTCCCGTAGGAGATCGTGAACTGTCTTTGGGCGGTATTGAGAATGGCATCCTTCGAAAAATGGATGAGCCGCGTATTCACTTTGCCATCAATTGTGCTTCCATTTCCTGCCCAAAACTGTTGGACGAAGCCTACACGGCTGCTAAGATCAATGAACAACTGGACAGAGCCGCCAGAGAGTTCATTAACAGTGATAAGAATGATATACGTGCAAACGATCCTAAGGTGTCCTCTATTTTCGATTGGTATAAGAAGGATTATACCGTAAACGGCAAACAGGATGTCATCGCCTATATCAATCAGTACAGCGACACCAAGATCAATCCTTCTGCTACCTTGCAGTACAAGAACTATAATTGGGACCTGAACGATCAATAATAAACGAAATTTGAAGAGTCCCGAGACTGCAAGGGTTTAATATTTTTGTAAGTTTACCCAATGATTAGCATCATCATCCCTGTCTTGAACGAGGCACAGCACATACGCGCTGTACTTTCGCATCTCACCTCACACGCATCTCCAGCGCATGTAACAGAGATTTTGGTGGTCGACGGCGGCAGCACCGATGACACGGTAGCTATTACGCAACGTTTTTCCGAGACTTCCTCTTTGTCTGTTTCTGTGATTCCTTCGGAAAAAGGCCGTGCCAAACAAATGAACAACGGTGCCAAGAAGGCGAATGGAAGCGTACTCTACTTTTTGCATGCGGATTCCTTGCCGCCGAAACAATTTGACACATTCATACTGGAAGAAGTCGCAAAGGGACATCCTGCCGGTTGTTTTAAGATGCGATTCGATAGCAATCACTGGTGGTTACAATTTGTGGGTTGGTTTACACGATTTTCATGGCGTGCCTGCAGAGGTGGCGATCAAAGTCTTTTTATTACGAAACAACTTTTCTTCGAAATAGGTGGATTTGATGAACGTTACATTATTTATGAGGACAATATCCTTATCAATGAACTGTATGCTCGAAAGACCTTCTCGGTCATTCCACATGCCCTCACTTCATCGGCGCGATTGTACAGGGAAAAAGGAGTGTGGTTCGTGCAATATCATTTCTTGATGATCTATTGTAAAAAATGGTTGGGCGCCGATGCCGAAGCATTGTACCAATATTACTGCAAGCATCTTAAAGGAGTACCAAAAGTGGCTGTTTCTTCTTCAAATAAGCCGAAAGAAATCTTTGTGGATCGGTAACTTTATGATTTTATAAACACTTTATCAATTGGGTTGGTTGTATTTTTCAGAAAACAAAAAAACCAACATCATGACCATTTTTGAAGCTATTAGAGCAGACCACGACATCCAACGCGCACTGTGTGACAAATTAAAGAAAACAGAAGGCAAGACCGAATTACGCAAACAACTTTTCGAAGCCTTAAAGCACGAACTGGACATTCACGCTATGGCCGAAGAACGGCATTTCTATTCGCCGCTAATCCATAACGATATGATGCAAGAACACGCCCGACACGGGATCGCAGAGCATCACGAAATGGATGAATTGGTAGAAGAGCTTGAAAAGACCGATATGACCTCACCGGGTTGGTTGGTCACTGCAAAAAAACTTTGTGAAAAAGTGGAACATCATTTGGAAGACGAAGAACATACTTTCTTCCAGTTAGCGGGTAAAGTATTTTCAGAATCACAAAAAACGGGTTTGGCCAAGGAATACCGATCGGCGATGGATAAGGAGCGAAGTGCTTAATCTAAAGCCTTGTACCTTTCTTTAATCACCCGCTCCACAGGTTTATTTTGAGGCGTGAACTGTGCATCCTGCATACCCCCTACGGCATCGTGTTCTATAAACCATTTCCATAGAAAACCTCCTGCGAACCAAGGTTCTACCCAGATTTCGTTGTAGAGACCTCGCATGAGATTGGTTTGCGCTTCATGATTCACGTCCTTGATCTCATGATCACTATTCCAAGGTTCTTTTCCCGCGAAGTGCGTACTTCGGTAGCCGTATTCTGTAAAAATTATTTTCTTATCGTGGCGTAGAGCCACTGCTTTAAGTTCCTCTTTCCATGGACGCCATCCCATTTCTGCTTCAAGAACCGAAGGTGTTTTTGCTTCAGATACAGGAAAATACGCGTCTACGCCTATATAATCCAATGCTTCCCAGAACGGTACTCGATGGTATTCATCCCAGTTGGCAGCATAGGTGAGCTTACCTCGGTAGATTTGTTTTATTTCCGTAATAAGGGTTTTCCAAAACACAGGACGATTGGCAATAAATTGTTCCAGTTCTGTGCCTATACAGAAAAGGGCAACATTTAGTTCCTGTGCTTGTGCTGCGAAATCGAGAATGAATTGCCTGTAGGATGCCTCAAGCAACCTCCAGTCGGCTTCAGAATTCATTTTTAAATATCCTGTAAATTCTCCATGCCATATCCATATCTGCGGCTTCAGCATCACCTCTATGTTATTTTCATGAAGTTTCTCAACGTATTGCTTCACTCCTTCCTTTCGCTCTCCATACCACTGTCGGTTAGTATTGTATACAATTTCCGGATGCTTGAGGTCACGTAGGAATCCAAAAGGCATTACGGCAGCATAATTGGCATGAATGTTCATTACAGGGACAATATGTCGCTGCTGAACGGTATCTCGTGACGCTACAAAACTTACCCCGTGGATCTTGGTGTCCTCAAGGACGGTTTGTCCACAACTCGAGGATAATAATGCAAATACAATGTATAGCAGACCGACAACTGTTTTCATTGATGTGGTTTTATGGAAAAGGACAATAAAGTTTGACGACTTGTGCTTCCGCAGCCTGCAGTATTTGAGGAGCGCACTACAGGCGGGAAGACTTTACTATTTGCCGTTCAAATTCCAATTATAGCTGTAATACGAAACTTTTAAATTGGTTGGTATTTTTTCTCTTCGGAATTTGTTGATAAATTCTATCTCGGTCTGCCCTTTTACAAAATCCTCCTTATACCATTTAAATATTTCAGAAAGTGCAACGGTGCTCTGCTTTACTTTTATAAAAGAGTCGTTGTTCAGCGCTTTCACAGTTTGTTGCTGCAATAGCGTTTCCAAAGTTGCAGGGCGATACGCTTCGGGAATGATAGGTGGGCATCCCTCTGCTCCGCAAACCAATACAAAATGAAACCGAGGTTCATGGAACTTGGCACGAAGTTTCTTGTTCTCTATATCATTCAGCGTAATCGAACTCCCCGCCAGTTCATACTTTTTGGTCTCGAAGAATCCCGACACGTCCAAAGGAGAGGCAATGGGATAGGCTTCTAGGACTCCTTTAATGACCGCCAAGTTGTATGTATTGATCCAAAACGCCTGATAATTCTTTGGGTCCTCAGTAGTTACAGTACTTGTTTTGGCTAAAGCCAACAATCGATCGAGCGGTTCCGAATTCTTGGACAACGAAGCATAATCTACTTTTCCGTTAGTTACATAGGTTCCAAAAAAAGCATCGGCCTCATCAAAAAACGAAGATGAAACTTGGGCTGTTAGACAACCGTTGTAAACAAAAGATAACAAGAAAATTGAAAAAAAGAGCGATTTCATCAATGTAATTATACGTGTTCACTACCAAAGACACACTCTACTAACTTACAAAATTTTGGAATAGTGTCCATTAAGAAAATTTTATCATTCAGGAAATCGGCATATCGCTGTAATCTTAGTACCTTACCTTTCGACTCATACGTCAACTAAGTAACCTATATGGAACACATCGTCATTATTGGCAACGGCATCGCCGGGGTCACCGCAGCCCGCCACATTCGTAAACTTTCCGATAAGAAAATTACGATCATCTCTGCCGAAACCGATTATTTTTTCTCCAGAACGGCGCTTATGTATGTCTATATGGGACACATGCGGTGGGAAAATATAAAACCCTACGAAGACTGGTTTTGGGAAAAGAACCGATTGGAGTTACTAACAGGCTATGTAAAAAGTATCGATCCAAAGAAATCGACCTTACACTTTGCCGATGGTGGTCACATGTCCTACGACCAACTTATTATCGCATCGGGTTCTACCACCAACACCTTTGGCTGGAAAGGTTTGGAACTGGAAGGGGTACAAGGTTTGGTAACCAAGGGTGATCTCGAAATGTTGGAAAAAAATGCCCCAAACAAAAAAATATGTCCGCATGCGGTTATCGTGGGGGGCGGTCTTATTGGAGTGGAATTAGCCGAAATGCTCCGAACACGTGAGATCGAAGTAACCATGCTGGTCCGGGAAAAGGCATTTTGGACGAGTGCCCTGCCCCTTGCTGAAGGTGAATTACTATCGCAACATATCCAATCGCATGGGGTAACTATATTACACGAAACCAATCTCGATACCATACTTGGCGATGCAAACGGAAAGGTTCAAGGTGTTGTGATCAAGGAAACACAAGAAGAACTTGCTTGCAATCTGGTGGGGATCACCACAGGAGTAAAACCTAACATCGCCTTTTTAGATGGTTCCGGTATTGAAACCGACAAAGGCATTCTTGTAAACAGGAAATTGGAAACCAATATTCCAAACATCTACGCTATTGGTGATTGCGCACAGCAACGGGAGCCCATTGGTAATCGGGCAGCTGTTGAAGCGGTTTGGTATACGGGAAGAATGATGGGCGAAGTCGTTGCTCAAACCATTTGTGGAAGAGAAACAACATATAATCCCGGACATTGGTTCAACAGCGCTAAATTCTTCGATATCGAATTTCAAACCTACGGATGGGTACAACCGAAATCCAGAAGAAAGGACTACGAAGCACAATTTCATTGGAAACATAAGGACCATACTAAATTCATGACGCTGGCATACCATAAAGAACAAAGAACATTCTTGGGGATCAATACTTTCGGAATACGAATGAAACATGAGGTATTCGATCGCTGGCTTACCGAAGAACGTTCCATTGATTTTGTAATAGAACATTTAAAGGAGGCCAATTTCGACCCTGAATTTTATATTCATCATGAGGAAGAGATCCGTAATGCATTTAATAATACACCTGTAACAGCCTAAGTCATGAACACTATTCAACGAAATATGTCCCTCACGGGCGAACCGCCAAAGACCATCAATACCCAACAAAAAATAGCAACCTTTATAGGGGTTACAGGACTCTTTATATTACTGTTGGCTTCTTTGAACATAGATTTTCCCTCAAAGACTCTTTGGTTGAGTATCGCACTAGGGGCCATGAGTGTGGGAATTATATGGTTTTCCTTTGCTGCGTATGCCTCAAAGCATGCCGGAATAAAGAATGACGGCGTTTGGTTCAAATCCATTTCGAGCAGAGGCTATTTGGCGTGGGTGACCGGATTGGCATTTACAGGCTTTTACATCGTGCTTTATTTTTATCCTCAGTATCTGGGACTCACCCAAGAAGGTGATAATACCGGCCTAATTGCATTGTTCGATCCTTTAAGTTATCTCCTAAGTGGAAATCCGGCAAGTCAATGGTTCGTCTATGGTACCTTGTACACGATAGCTATTCTTGCTTTTGGCGTGAAGTTCATGCTTAAATACCGCCACAACCGCTATGAAAGACTTCGCACACTAAGCGTGATGTTCTTTCAGGCATCGTTTGCCTTTCTCATTCCGGAGTTCATGGCGAGGCTCAATTCAGATAGTTTTTCATTGCCCTATTACGACCTAAAAAATATTTGGCCACTTAATTATTATAATTTTGAACAATACCGTGTAGATTCTTTCATTTCGGCAGGAGATATTGGTTTGGTTCTATTGCTCTTCGGAATTGCCTCAATTTTTATCATCACACCCATCCTCACCTATAAGTATGGGAAGCGATGGTATTGCAGTTGGGTGTGTGGTTGTGGAGGACTCGCTGAAACTGCCGGTGATCCCTTTCGGCATCTTAGCGACAAACGATTGATCGCTTGGAAGATCGAACGTTGGGTGGTACACAGCGTCTTAGTATTTGTTGTGGTGATGACCACTGCGGTAGTGCATTCGTATCTGGGAGAGGATGCTTCAAAATATTGGTTGACCAAAGATGTGTTTCTAATAGGCGTTGGTGTGTTCCTTACCCTTCTTTTTCTCGGGATCTGGTTCTTTAAGCGTGAGGAACTCGAAAAGGATGCCCGTTACGGAGCCATAGGATACCTTGCCATTATATTGATCTTGATAGGGATGCATTTCACTGCCGGAAAAACACTCTTTCTTTTCGATGCAGAGACGCTTCGAAGTTCGTACGGATTTTTGATCGGCGCTATTTTTAGCGGTGTGATTGGGACAGGCTTCTATCCCATCTTCGGCAACAGAGTTTGGTGTCGTTTCGGGTGCCCCATGGCGGCTATTTTAGGATTACAACAGCGTCTCTTTTCGCGTTTCAGAATAACCACCAACGGTGGACAGTGTATATCTTGTGGGAATTGCTCTACATACTGCGAAATGGGTATCGATGTTAAAGCCTATGCTCAAAAAGGAGAGAATATCGTGCGAGCAAGTTGTGTAGGCTGCGGTATTTGTTCAGCGGTATGTCCGCGAGGAGTTCTAAAATTGGAGAATGGCCCCTTAGAAAATCGCATCCAAGGGAACGAAATACTCTTAGGAAATGATGTGGATCTTATGAAGTATGTGAACCAAAACTAGTGATCAATTTCAACAAATACCGGGGCCTGCTGAAACCGGTAGGTCGTATCGGTAATGATCTTTGACTCTTTAGTCTCCCAGTTCATCAATTCAATATGAAATTGTTTGTTTTCCAAGTCGAATACTTCAATGGCCAACCATTTTCCATCCGGACTCCATCGGTGCCAGCCTTGCTGAAGGGAATCATTGTCGGTCAATTTCCATTGCTTTGCACCGTCGGGAGTTACTGCATAAAGTGATGATTTTCCGTTTTGTTTGGACTGGTATGAGATAAAATTTTTGCTGGGATGCCACATAGGTGGGCCGGCGTGATAATTATACCATAAAGCGGTTGTATCCTCCTTGGGATACTGCGTCAATTGGCGCATCTCGCTACCGTCTGCATTCATGATATACAACTCATCTAAATACCCGCTGTCCTTTTTAAAAGGCTGCAGCGCACCTCTAAAAACAATCTGTGTTCCATCCGGCGAGAAATTGGCATCGCTGAAGTAAGGGAGTTCGGGTATGATGGTATCAAGCACCTTTCCCTTATAATTGATTATATAAAAGGCGGTATCCACAGACTTATGTGGTTCAACGATCAGTTCTGTTCCGTTCTTTCGTGTATTGATCCAGCTGTCGGCCAATCGAAAATCTGTCAGTTTTTCCCACTTAGTTCCTTCCGAGTTGGTACGGTACAAATAGTACCAACGATGCGTCGTATCTTTATCGGAGATTACATAGAGGTCCTTTCCAAAGGCATTATACGTCCATTCAACCCCCGGAAGGTTGGTAACATTCTTTTTATCTCGACCGTCCAACCGCATTGTAAATACCTCATAGTTATCGGCCTCCTCATCCAGAAGGACGTTGTAGGCCAATTTATATTCTGAATCCCTAACTGTGTGTGTCGCTTTTGAAGCACCTTGCTCCTTACAGGCGATAAATCCACAGAGTATCAACAAAAATAGCAGGTATCTCATGGCAAATACTTTTCTCTAAAGTACATATTTTTTCGTTAGTAATAGTACCTTGCGCCGTCTAAGGCATTGTGTTTTTGACACGGAACACGCAACAGTAGCTATGGAGAACAAAATCATCGTGATCATTCCGGCGTATAACGAAGAAGCTTCCATCGTCAACGTAATAGCGGCTATTCCGGAAATTGTTTCCGAAGTCATTGTCGTAAACAACAACTCCACAGATCGTACGGAAGCCGTTGCTAAAAACGCCGGTGCCACTGTACTGAAGGAACCCAAAAGAGGTTATGGATATGCTTGTTTGAAAGGGATGGACTATATTTATCGGCTGACAGAAAGGCCGGACATTGTCGTGTTCCTTGATGGAGATTTTAGCGATTATCCCGAAGAACTTCCTTCGATCGTAGCCCCTATTATAGAACGCAACATGGACCTGGTGATTGGCGCTCGTGTTCCGGAACTACGTGAGAAAGGCTCGATGACCTTTCCGCAGCGCTTCGGAAATGCATTAGCTACCTTCTTGATGCGCGTATTTTTCAGTTCTAAATTTACAGATCTGGGGCCGTTTCGAGCGATACGGTACAACAAGCTTTTGGCACTCAACATGGAAGACAAGACCTATGGATGGACGGTAGAAATGCAATTGAAAGCCCTTCGGAAGCGTTATCGTTATACGGAAGTGCCTGTACACTACCGAAACCGAATAGGGGTCTCAAAAGTTTCAGGAACGTTAAAAGGTGCTATATTTGCAGGCATCAAAATACTGAGTTGGATATTCAAATACAGCCTTAAAAAATGATACTTGAGACCATTATTATCGCTATTTATTCTATAGCACTCCTGCTCATATTCTTATATGCTTTGGCGCAGCTCAATTTGCTCTTCAATTATCTAAGTGCAAGGCGGACGTGTGAAAAAAGTGCTGTAAAGTTTGATTTTTCCAATCCCGAGGAGATTCCGCTAGTCACCATTCAACTTCCCGTGTATAACGAATTGTACGTTATGGATCGCCTGCTAGAGAATATCGCTGGGCTCGAATATCCTAAAGAAAAGCTAGAAATACAGGTATTGGATGATTCTACCGATGAATCTTTTGATACCACGGCACAGCATATTGCAGAACTTCGCAAGACAGGACTCGATATACAGCACGTAACCCGAACAGACCGAAAAAACTTCAAGGCCGGCGCACTCAAAGAAGGGTTGAAAGTGGCCAAAGGAGAATTTATAGCGATCTTTGATGCAGATTTCCTTCCGAAGCCTAACTGGTTAAAACGAACCATCCCATACTTTAAAGATGCCGAAATTGGTGTGGTACAAACACGCTGGGGTCATTTAAATAGGGATTATTCTATTCTTACCCGTGTTCAGGCTTTCGCTTTGGATGCTCATTTTACATTGGAACAAGTAGGGCGTAACAGCAAAGGACATTTTATAAATTTCAACGGTACTGCCGGCGTATGGCGACGTGAGTGTATCGTGGATGCCGGCAACTGGGAAGGTGACACGCTCACCGAAGATCTGGACCTAAGCTATCGCGCACAGTTAAAAGACTGGAAATTCAAATATTTGGAAGAAGTGGAGACCCCTGCAGAGCTCCCGGTGGTGATAAGTGCAGCCCGTTCGCAGCAATTTCGATGGAACAAGGGTGGCGCAGAGAATTTCCGAAAGATGGCAGGCCGGGTCGTAAAAAGCAACAATGTCTCCTTCAAAACAAAGTTACACAGCGTATTACACCTCTTGAACAGCACCATGTTCCTTAATATTTTGATTGTCGCTATTTTGAGTATTCCTATGTTGTATATCAAAAATGAGTATGAACACCTCAAATTGTATTTCTTTGTGATGAGCTTTTTCGTGATAAGCACTCTTATCTTCTTTATATGTTATTGGTTTACCTACAAGAACAGTTATGGCGGCGGATTCAAACGTTTTTTAACCTACACGGGTATGTTCTTCACCTTCTTTTCGATCGCAATGGGATTCTCGTTACACAATTCAATTGCAGTGTTGGAAGGGCATTTCGGAAAGAAAAGTGAGTTCATACGCACCCCGAAATTCAATATAAGTTCATTAAAGGACAGTTGGAAAGGCAACAAGTATTTAAAGAAGAACATCTCTCCCAACGTGATCTTTGAAGGTGTGCTTATGCTATATTTTGGCTTCGGAATGTATTCTGCCTTTGTGGTAGGCGACCAAGGAGGTGATTTTGGACTTTTCCCTTTTCACCTCATGCTGTTTATTGGTTTTGGGTTTGTGTTCTTTAAAAGTCTTACGAGCAAAGCTTAAAATTCCACTTCGACTGTCATGGGAGTACCGTCACGCTCTACGGTAACTGTGGCCTTCTCCCCTTTTTCGAACATAGACAGGGTTTTCATGTAGCTCATCATGTCGGTCACCGGATGCGACCCCATCATAACCACGACATCTCCCTTTTGCAAGCCCGCCTTCTGGGCCGGTCTGTCCTCACTCACACCATCAATTCGCATTCCTTTTCCGGTAAATAGATAATCGGGCACTACGCCTAAAGTCACTTTAAAATCGGGGACAGCCTCACTTTCGTTCTTCGTCTTTCGGAACTCAAGCTTTCCTTTCGAATCGAGCTCGGAGATCACTCCAAAGATGACGTTCGCAATAGCTTCCATCCCTTCATAATTCAATTTTTCCGCATCATCACTGGGTTTGTGGTAATCTTCATGTTGCCCTGTAAAGAAATGGAGCACAGGAATATCTGCCAAATAGAATGAGGTATGATCGCTGGGCCCAATTCCACTCTCGTGCTCTGCGATGGTAAGATCTCCTTTGTTTGAAAACAAGGTTTGTTTAAAAATGGGCGATGTCCCAACACCATGAACAGCCAAGGTCTTTTCGGCATTAAGCCTCCCGACCATGTCCATATTCACCATATAACTTATTGTACTTATATCAACCGTAGGGTTCTTAACAAAATAATTGGAACCAAGCAATCCCATTTCCTCGCCTGAGAAAGCGATGAACAAATAATTCTGTTGGCCTTTTGTATTCTGAAGGCGCTTTGCGAGATCAAGCAATACTGCTACGCCGCTTGCATTATCATCGGCTCCATTGTGAATGGCCTTTCCTTCACGATATAACGATCCTTCACCCCCCATACCTAAATGATCGTAATGCGCACCGATCACTACCGTAGTAGGGGCATCGTTGTCTAAAAATCCAATTACATTGATCCCCGTTGTGGTACTATCAGATTTTAAACCTGTGAATTCTACCTCTTCATGTGGATTCGCACTCGGGCGAAAAACAAACGACTGGTAGTAATCTCCGGTATACCCTTTTGGCTCAAGGCCGAGATCTTCAAAGCGCTTTTTAATATACTCGGCTGCTTCTCGCTCGCCTGTGGTGCCGGTTTCTCGACCGTTAAACGTATCATCGGCCAAAACGGCAACGTCGTCTTTCATAGAGACGGGCGATGCCGCTTCTTTATTTTTACAAGCAACAAGGACTAGAAAAAGAAATACTATTATAAATGCGCGCATATCATTACTTTTGCACAAAAGTAATGCATAAAATGAAAAATAGTCTATTGATTGCAGGATTGGTTCTGTTAATTTCTTGTAAAAACACTTCAGAAAAAGAGACAGAGACCCCTTCCGCCGAAACTACTACCGAAACGAACGTCGCAACGCAAGATACCTTGATCTACCCTGAAGAGGTTCATTTTAAGTCCATACGTCAGGTCACCTTTGGTGGTGACAACGCTGAGGCTTATTGGAGTTTTGACGATAGTCAACTGGTGTTTCAATCCAATTATGAACAATGGGGGGTTGCCTGTGACCAAATGTTCCTCATGGACGCCACAGCTACGTTTAAGGATAAAAAGCCTCCTATGATAAGTACCGGAAAAGGTCGTACTACATGTGCCTATTTTATGCCGGACAATAAACATATTGTATACGCTTCCACACATCTGGCGGATGAGAATTGCCCCGAAGTTCCGCTGCGGAAAAATGGAAAATACGTATGGCCGGTATACGATTCTTTCGATATTTTCGTGGCCGATCTGGAAGGAAACATTACGGAACAACTTACCAATGAGCCCGGCTACGATGCTGAAGCGACCGTTTCGCCTAAAGGAGACAAGATCGTATTCACCTCCACCCGAAGCGGCGATCTTGAATTATACACAATGAACCTAGACGGAAGTGATGTAAAACAGATCACTAACGAATTAGGCTATGACGGGGGCGCTTTCTTTTCTCCCGACGGAACCAAACTCATTTTCCGCTCTTCCAGACCAAAGACCGAAGCAGCCATTAAAGAGTACAAGGATATGTTAGCGCAAGGACTGGTGCAACCTACCGAAATGGAATTATATATATGCAATGCAGACGGAACCGGTTTACGGCAGCTTACTAATTTGGGGAATGCCAACTGGAGCCCGTTCTTTCACCCCAGTGGAGAAAAAGTATTGTTCTCAAGTAACTTTGAAGCCGAACGCGGATTCCCCTTTAATTTGTACATGATCGATCTGGACGGCAAGAACTTAAAACGCGTGACGCACGGAGAAACCTTTGATGCCTTTCCGGTATTCTCAAATGACGGAAAATACCTTGTATTTTCCTCGAACCGAAACAATGGCGGTACTAGAGACACCAACCTCTTTATTGCCGAATGGCAGGATTAAACCATGCGTAACGCTCTAAAATCACGCCAAATCCCGCTTCTTTTTGCAGGGCTAAGCGTTGTATTCTATAGCGTTTTTGCTTATGATCTTGAGCGTTGGGACTTTGTCAAGCTGGGACTTCTTTATGCGGCACTTTTTTTCTTAACCTATAAGCTTATTCAGGTAGGTAAGGGAAATTATTGGTGGTTGATAGGTTTTGGCGTAGCGTTTCGGTTGGCCTTTATAGGCAGCCTCCCTAATTTGTCGCAAGATTTTTATCGTTTCTTGTGGGATGGCCGTTTGTTGGCACAAGGATTTAGCCCGTATCTCTTTACCCCGGAAAGTTATATGCAATTACCATCTTCCTACGATGTGGTGATTCCACAAGCTGCTGAACTTTATAAAGGCATGGGAAGCCTTAATGCAAGCCATTACAGCAATTACCCGCCACTAAACCAGCTATTCTTTACTATAGCTGCGGCAATCTCCGGAAGCAGCATCCTTGGCTCAGTAATCACGTTGCGCCTGCTTCTTATCTTTGCAGACCTGGGAATCCTTTTCATAGGAAAAAAATTGCTGGAAAGCCTCGAGTTAGATCCTTATGTTATCTTTTGGTACTTTCTTAACCCGTTCATTATAATAGAGCTCACCGGGAATTTACATTTCGATGGCGCCATGCTCTTATTCCTTCTCCTCTTCCTTTACCTTTTGCGCCGGGGCTTGTGGCAGTGGGCGGCTGCAGCCATGGCAGCCTCCATTTCGGTGAAATTGATCCCCTTACTCTTTTTACCGCTTCTTTTTCATTGGTTCCAGGCAGAAAGGTCCGCGTTTAAAGGAGTGACGCGGTTGCTGTTTTTCTACGGAATTGTACTGGGAGTCGTACTCCTAAGTTTTTTACCGTTTCTATCTTCAGAATTTATCTCCCATTTCTCAGCAACCATAGGACTGTGGTTTCAAAATTTCGAATTTAATGCCAGTGTATACTATATTATTCGATGGATAGGATTTCAAACAGTAGGCTGGAACATCATAGGAACTGCAGGTAAAATCCTTCCGCTTATCGTCCTAATCGCTGTGCTATTACTCGTTTTTCTTCGGAAGAATACATCGATTCCTCAATTGTGTACAGGGATGTTATGGGCCATTTCCGTATACTTAATGTTAGCGACCACGGTACATCCATGGTATATCGCCACACCGTTGCTGTTGTGCCTTTTTACCCCATATCGATTTCCTGTGGTATGGAGTGCATTCATCATAGTAAGCTATACCGCTTACGGCGCAGACGGGTTTCGGGAAAAGCTGGGCTGGGTTACATTAGAGTATGTCGTGGTGATTGGATATGCTGTTTGGGAGATCATCCTTCAGCATAAAAAAAGAAAACTACCATCAGTGTCACATTAAACTGTAAAGACAGCAGCACCATCCTTAAAACATTTGAATTCTATAATATAACCGTTTGGATCGCGTAGAAAGAACGATTTGTGTGCCCCTGCTTGCCCGTTTAAGAAAGCGGTATTGTCGATGTAGAGAAAGTTCTCCAACTTCATCTTTTTGTACAGGGCATTCCATTGTTTGTCGTCCAACAGGATCCCGAAATGAAATGAAGGCAAGACTGTATTCTCAAAGCTATAACTGGGATAATCGAATTTAAATTTCCCCGATTTTGTAAAGGTAAGTTGATGCTCGAACAAATTGATATCTACCCAGTTCTTCGCCTTTCTACCGGTGGTCGCTCCTAAGATCTGTGTGTAGAATTTCTCTGTAGCCTCTATGTGCATACAGGGCAACGAGATATGAAACCGATTTTCCATAATAAGTTGATTAGCACTATGGAAAGTACAAAAAAAACTTATTCGAAATCATCTTCATCCGAAGATTCTTCAGCAATATCCATGTCGGTATCTACAGAGTCGTCATTGTCATAATCATCGTCTTCATCGTAGTTTTCCATGGTATCGGCTAGACGCTGACTCACTTTTACTAAATAAATGGTGTCCTCGGTGCGAACTTCGACAGCTTCGATGATCTCGTTTTGTGCATTTCGAAACACAACAATATCCTTGCCCTTATATCCATTAGGATATTTTTCAACCAAGAGATTCAGGATATCATTATTCAGTTTTTTATAATCCACAATGACTCGTTTCATAGTAGGGTTCATTTCTTTATAGCTTTTTTATTTTGAAGGGTTAACACGAATAACATCATATACATCCTTGCGGCGATCTTTAAGATTCTTCACAGCTCCAAAGGAATGCAGTTCTCGAAGCAGACTGATGTCGACATCGGCCACGAGGATCATTTCGGTATTGGTGGTGGCTTCGGCCTTGATCCCATTACTGGGGAAGGAGAAGTCGCAAGGGGTGAATACAGCAGATTGGGCATATTGTATGTCCATGTTCTCTACATTGGGCAAATTCCCTACGCTTCCGGCGATTGCCACATAGCACTCGTTCTCAATAGCTCTTGCTTGCGCACACAGTCGAACTCGAGAATAGCCGTTTTGGGTGTCGGTAAGGAAGGGAACAAAGAGGATGTCCATCCCTTCATCGGACAACAGTCTGGAGAGTTCAGGAAATTCAGAATCGTAACAGATAAGGATCCCTATCTTTCCGGCATCGGTCTCATACGTTTGAATATGGTTCCCGCGTTGCATTCCCCATACCTTCGCTTCATCCGGGGTAACATGTATCTTTTCGTACCGATCTGTGCTTCCGTCACGACGACATAAATAACCTACATTATACAACTTATCGTCTACGAGTTCGGGCATGCTGCCGGAGATGATATTGATGTTATATGAGATCGAGAATTCCGACAAACGTTTTTTTACCTCTTCGGTATACTTTGCTAATTCCCTGATGGCTTCCGCTTCAGACAGGTGGTTGTATTCGGCCATAAGGGGTGCATTAAAAAATTCGGGGAAAACCGCAAAATCACATCGGTAAGCAGAAACACTGTCAATAAAGTATTCCACTTGCTGCATGAGGTCCTGAAAGCTGTTGTAGGGCCGCATTTGCCATTGGATCAAGCCTAAGCGCACAATAGTCTTTACCGCACTTGGTTTTTTAATGGGTTTGGTATAATAAATATTATCCCACTCCATCAATACTGCATACTCTGCCGAAGCTGTATCCCCTTGCAGGTAACCTTTGAGCACCCGCACCGGATGGAAATCGTTCGATATTTGGAAGTTCAATACCGGATCTTTGATCTCCTTATTCTTTACTTTTTCAATATAGACCTTAGGCGAATATTCGTTTTGATATTTATGATAATTCGGCATGCGCCCACCAAAGACAATTCCTTTTAAATTTAAGTTCTCGCACAGTTCCTTTCTGTAATCGTACAAGCGTCGCCCCAGTCGCAATCCGCGATAGGTAGGTTTTATAAACACGTCGATCCCATAGAGCACATCGCCATCCGGGTCATGATTGGCAAAGGTACTTCCGGTGATAATATCGGCGTAGGTATGTTCATCATCCACGGCGTCATAATCCACAATTATTGAAAGAGCACATCCGGCGATCTGTCCATCGATCATGATCACCACCTGACCTTCGGGAAACAGAGAAATAAGCTTCTCGATATGTTTCTTTTCCCAATAGGAATTGAGCACGCCACCGTACGATTCCAAGGTCGCTTCCTTTAACGCTTCGTAATCGTCTATGGATAAGAATTTCAGTTCAATATTTTCAATTTTGGAAAGTTCCATGATTACATGTCTAGGAGGTATGCAAAAATAAGTGGCGCCACGATGGTCGCATCACTTTCAATAATGAACTTTGGTGTATCAATGTCCAATTTACCCCAAGTGATCTTCTCGTTGGGTACCGCCCCGGAATAGCTTCCGTAGCTGGTGGTAGAATCACTTATCTGACAAAAATAACTCCAGAAGGGCGTATCGGTACGTTCCATGTCTTGATACAACATAGGCACCACACAAATAGGGAAATCGCCTGCGATCCCTCCTCCTATCTGGAAGAAACCAATTCCTTTTTCAGAATTATCCGTATACCAATCGGCTAAAAAGGTCATATACTCGATCCCGCTCTTCATGGTAGATGCTTTCAATTCGCCTTTAAGGACATAGCTCGCAAAAATATTCCCCATGGTACTGTCTTCCCAACCCGGGCAAATGATTGGCAGGTTCTTTTCGGCTGCGGCATACATCCAAGAATCTTTGACATCGATCTCGTAGTACTCTTCCAATACACCGCTTAACAAGAGTTTATACATAAATTCGTGCGGAAGGTAACGTTCGCCTTTAGCTTCGGCATCTTTCCAGATCTTTACTATATGCTGTTGTATTCTTCGGAAAGCCTCTTCTTCGGGGATACAGGTATCGGTTACCCTGTTGAGCCCCTTTTCTAAAAGGTCCCATTCTTCTTGAGGTGTGAGATCACGATAGTTGGGAACACGCTTATAGTGTGAATGCGCAACCAAGTTCATGATATCCTCTTCAAGATTGGCTCCTGTACAAGAGATGATGTGCACTTTGTCCTGTCGGATCATTTCAGCAAAAATCTTTCCTAATTCGGCAGTACTCATTGCCCCCGCCAATGAAACAAGCATCTTGGAACCCTGTTCCAATTGGGCTTCGTATCCTTTGGCAGCGTCTACCAAAGCGGCAGCGTTAAAGTGTAGGTAATATTTTTGAATAAATTCTGAAATGGCTCCTTTGCTAGTACTCATCTTCTTCGGTATTAAATTTTGAAATTCCTTTTTTCGGTTCGTGGAAGTTGCTTTCGTAATCGTCTCCTTCTTCGGTCCCTTCAAACTTATAGGTTAGCATTTTGTAGTACAGCTTCGCCGCTACAAAATCTGAAGCTTTATCCACGTCATTTGGACATAGTTCTACAATGTCGAATCCTACCACGTTCCTTTCAGCAAAGACCTGCTTCAGAAAATCGAGGGTTTCGTACCAAAACAATCCTCCCGGTTCCGGAGTTCCCGTAGACGGCATGATGGAAGGGTCCAGCGCATCCAAGTCGAAGGTAATAAATACGTTCTCTCCCAGGGATTCGATCACTTTATCCACCCAATAATCATCTTTGGCCATCTCGTGGGCGAAGAATACCTTCTCCTCGTCCATCACACGTGTTTCGGCTACGTCCATGCTTCGGATACCTACTTGTATGAGGTTGGTGGTCTGACTTGCCTCATAAACGGCGCAAGCGTGGTTGCATGAGGATCCTTCGTATTCTTTCCGAAGATCGGTATGTGCATCAATATGCAAGACCGTGAGGTCATCGAAACACTCGTTGAATGCCCGAATGGTTCCGATAGAGATACTGTGTTCTCCTCCAAAAATAGTAACAAACTTGTTTCTAAGGATGTATTCCTTGGTTTTTTTATGAACGGCATCGACCATGGCCTCGGGCGATGATTTTTCGCTCACGGGATCGGAAAGGTAGATCCCTTGTTTGTAAACTTCGGTTTCGGTCTCAATATCGTACAGCTCCATATTTTCTGAAGCGTGAAGAAAAGCCTCAGGGCCTTTATCGGCTCCTTTCTGCCAGGTACTGGTTCCATCGTATGGAACCGGAATTAATACAATTTTTGAAGTCTCCAGGGCCGCATATTGTTGCGGGATACCTGCATACGTCTTAGTGCTCATAACCTAAAATATTTAGCAATTGCTCGCTTGTTTGTTGATTAGAAAATAATTGAGTGGTGATGTTTCCATCGCTGTCTTTATCGATCAATATATGTTTTGGTGAAGGAATGAGGCAGTGTTGCAGCCCTCCAAAACCTCCAATAGTTTCTTGATAAGCTCCTGTGTTAAAAAACCCAATATACAAAGGTTTCTCCTTTTTGAACTTGGGGAGATAGATTGCGTTCATGTGCTGCTCACTGTTGTAATAGTCGTCACTATCGCAGGTAAGCCCTCCTAAGAGTACCCTTTCGTACTCATCGTTCCAACGGTTAACGGCCAGCATGATAAACCGTTTACTAATTGCCCACGTATCGGGCAGGGTCGTTATAAAGGAAGAATTAATCATATTCCACTTCTCGCGATCGTTCTGTTGTTTTTGGTAGAGCACTTCGTAGATCGCTCCACCGCTTTCTCCCACTGTAAAGCTTCCAAATTCTGTAAAAATGTTCGGTACAGGAACCTCTGCACTCTCGCAGGTGAGCTTTATTTGATTCACGATCTCATCTACCATATATTGGTAATCGTAATCGAAAGCGAGCGAATTCTTAATAGGAAATCCTCCCCCAATATTGAGGCTGTCAAGGCTTGGACAGATCTTTTTCAGTCGTGTGTAGACCTCAAGACATTTCAGCAATTCGTTCCAGTAGTACGCGGTATCACGAATTCCGGTATTAATAAAGAAGTGAAGCATTTTCAGTTCCACCTTCTTATTACTCTTTATCTGTTTTTCGTAAAAAGGGACAATGTTCTTATACCCAATGCCTAAGCGTGATGTATAGAACTCGAATTTAGGCTCTTCTTCGGAAGCGATTCGGATCCCAACTTTAAATTTCCCTTTTATTTTTTCATTTAAGAGTCCGATTTCTTCGTAATTATCGATGATAGGGATACAGTTCTTATGGCCGCTATTAATAAGTCGGCCTATGTTCTCAATATACTGATCTCGCTTAAATCCGTTACAGATTACAAAGGTCTTATCGGTTACTTTGCCTTCAGCCTTTAGATTCTCGACAATGTCAATATCGAATGCTGAAGAAGTTTCAATGTGAATATCATTCTTTAAAGCTTCGTGCAATACGTGCTTAAAATGCGAGCTCTTTGTACAATAGCAGTAATTATAATTTCCTTTATACTCATGTTTTTGGATGGCTTCTGAAAACCATTTCTTTGCACGATGTATATTATCTGAGATCTTTGGAAGGTAGGTAAATTTCAGCGGTGCCCCATACTCTTCAACCAATCCCATGAGGTCAATGCCGTGAAAATTGAGTGTTGTGTTATTGAGAGTGAACTCTTCCTGAGGAAAATAATAGGTTTGATCGATTAAATCAAAATACTTCGTATTCATGCTTGTTGGTTATTGAAAATGAAAATTAGGAATAATTATGGAAATACCTCAATATATAGGAAGTATAACAAAAATTTAACCTCATTTATCACATGCGAAGGGGATTCAACCAATAGGCAGACCGTTGCTGGAGAATTTCTACCCCGTATAGATGCAGGGAGACGGAAGCTAGCTTTAGAATTCGGTTATCCGCCTGGCGGACTGTTTTTGAATATGACTTCCTAATCTTCAAAAACCCGAACATAGAAACAGGGTTCAATTTGTTCAGCTAAATGCGGGGCAAAAGAACTACTTTTTTTTGAATTCGGGTTTCTTTTTGAAAAATTTTTATCGAGTGGTATTAAAGCATCTCAAAAAGCTCGATCTCTGCTTTGGTGAGATGTTTCCAATTACCGCGCGGAAGATCTTTTTTAGTAAGGTGGGCAATTGTCACACAATCGACCCGCACCACATCATACCCTAAATGATCGAAGATATTTCGAATCACACTGTTCCCCATGTGTTTGATCTTTAGACCCACTTCGCGTTTTGGCGCATTCGTGACATAGCTCACCTCTTCCACCATCACCTCTTTGCCTTCGATCGTTAATCCTTCGGAAATCTTCTGAAGATCTGAAGCTTTCAAATTTTTATCCAATTCAATGTGGAATAAACGACTCATCCCTTTCTTACTTAACTTTTCCTTCAGCTTGTCGTCATTGGTGAACAAAAGTAATCCTGTAGCATTTCGTCCCAAACGACCAATAGGGGTTATACGTGCCGAAGTAGCATTGGCGACCAAATCCATGACGGTATTCCCTTTGCTATCGCTGGTGGTAGTAGCGAATCCTTTAGGTTTGTTCAATAATACGTAGGTATTTGGCTCGGGGTTGATGCGTCGACCATCGAAACGTACATCATCACTAAGCTGCACCTTATACCCCATTTCGTTCACGATCTTTCCGTTGACCGTGACCAGACCCGTTGCGATATACGTATCCGCCTCTCGACGCGAACAAATACCGCTATTGGAAATATATTTATTGAGTCGGATCCCATCCGACTTCTTTGCCGACTTACTGCCGCCGGTATTCTGTCTCCCTGAGACCTTGTTGGTATTCTCTTTTTTGAAAGGAGCATTCCCTCTGGCACTGCTTCTTTTTCGAGTATTATCACCTCCGCGACCTGAAGCTTTTCCTTTCCCACTAGAATCTTGTCTGCTCATTATAGCTATAATTTTTTGCAAAGATACAGGAAGTAGCTGAAAGATAAGAGATGATCGTGCAAACAGTTTGCAAATAGTTGGAAATTAGAAGTTGGAAGGGTTTGGTTATTGACCGTCCAGTGAATCCTTAAACTTCAAGGTTGACTGTCGTTCTCTATTTAAGATCAGGGTGGTAATATCGGGACGTGAATAATGTCCCACCGGATCAAAATTTTGCCGTTCTTCCAAAACACGATTAAAATCGAGGGTCGCATAAATGTTTCCTTCTTTGTTCAAAACAGGCTTTACGATCCATTCTCCATCGGGACCAACGATACAACTACCTCCATTGGCAAGAGTTTTAGGTGCTTTTTCAAATATCTTCTCCAAATGAGGAGTGCTGGAAGGAAAGTCTTCAATCTTCATAAGTCCCGAAACCGATACCACAAAACTTCTGGACTCCAAGGCTATGAAACGTGAAATATCCTTCGTATTACGCTCGCTGCCGGGCCATACGGCCACGTGCAGGTCTTCGCCCTGCGCGTAGAGCGCAGCTCTTGGCAGCGGCATCCAATTCTCCCAACAATTGAGCCCGCCCACGGTAAACTCCCCCAACGTATGCGTTCTAAGTCCGTTGCCGTCACCCGGAGACCATGTAAGGCGTTCGTCGTAGGTAGGTTGTAACTTTCGATGTACCGATTGAATCGTTCC
The DNA here is from genome assembly GCF_963972995.1 of uncultured Altibacter sp. Lineage (NCBI taxonomy): Bacteria > Pseudomonadati > Bacteroidota > Flavobacteriia > Flavobacteriales > Flavobacteriaceae > Altibacter > uncultured Altibacter sp. The sequence continues at coordinate 7,026 of NZ_CAXAXI010000007.1, read as the reverse complement.
AAGCGTATCTATGTAGACCAATGAAGCGTAGATGCTGTGTCCGCCGCGGTCCTGCGGCCGTTCTATAATTCCCAAATAGATGGCCATGCTGCATTTTCTGGCCAAAGCACACACGTCTTCCAGATCTCCTTTTTCTATTGAAACCGCATTTCGAACGTAATGTGCGTGCAGTTCTTTGTTGATTTTCGTGTCCCATTCGGCACCATCGGTGAGGGCCAGCCAAAACGGATATCCCGGTACTATTCCTTCGCCGAAAACAATGAGATCGGTCTCTTTTTTGGCCGCTTTTTCGATCTGGGATTTGATCTTCTGAAGGGTTTCGGTCTTATTCAGCCAGACCGGAGCGATCTGTGCCATGGCAACATTCAATGCATGCTTCTTTTTCATTTTATAAGATTCGGTTCAACAATACGTCAATATCGATCAATACGATACTAAAGACTCCTGCCACAATGATAGCTTTCAGCAAGGTATGGAGCACCAAATAATGCACCTTTTTTACAGAGAGCCAAAGCACCACCAGAAACACACCTAACGCAAGTAGACTTCCATAGAAATAAAAATACATATATCCTATCTCAAAGGTAGTGATCAATAATACAATGGGTATCAGGGTTAAAAAACTAAGAAAGGTAAGCATACGCTTTGACACTTTTTCTCCGTATACCACAGGGATCGTGCGATAGTTTTGCGCCAGATCTCCTTTTAGATTTTCCAGGTCCTTCACCAATTCTCGCATGGAGATCACCAAGAATAAAAACGTGGCATGAACGAAGATCACCAGATCGAAATTTCGGTAATAGATGAATACAGCAAAGAAAGGAACGACTGCCAGGATCGCCGCCGTAATGTTTCCTATAAACGGATATTTCTTTACTTTATGTGAGTAAAACCAGATTCCGAAGATATAAATAGAAAAAAAGACAACCGCCCTAAAGGAAACATAGCTTGCAAATATTACCGACAAAAAATTGAAAATGAAGTACGCCGACAACTTCGTGCGCTGCCCTACAAGTTTATCCAAAAGTGTCTTTCTGGGCCTGTTGATAAGATCCTTTTCACTGTCGTAGAAACTATTGATAATGTATCCCCCCGCAATAGCCGACGCCGATGCTAAAACCAACATCAATAAATTAAGATCGAACAATACTTGTTTTAGGGGTAGATGTGGGGCAAGTATGTAAATTGAGGTAAGGTATTGGGCAATGACAATAACAAGAATGTTATACCCGCGGATTATTGAAAACAAACTGAAGAACTTGAGCAGAACGTGTTTTTGTTTTCTAGTAAGCATCCCTTAGGGTCTTTTATAAAGCAGCATAGACCTTAGAAGTTATAGACGACCTCTAGATTGTAGTCTTTTAACGCTTTTCTTGCTTTATCGATATCTTCGGTAAAACCCAACATATAACCCCCGCCACCGCTACCGCAGAGTTTTAAATAATACGCATTGGTCTCGATCCCTTTTTTCCACAAAGCATGGAATTGCTTTGGTATCATAGGCTTAAAATTATCCAAGACCACCTTAGAAAGTTGCTTGATATTTCCAAACAACGACTTTACATCGCCTTGTAAAAAATCTTCAACGCACGCATCGGTATGTTTTACGAACTGATCCTTCAGCATGTTCCTGAAACCTTCTTGCTTCATATTTTCCATGAAGATCTGTACCATTGGAGCTGTCTCTCCTGTTGAGCCGCTGTCCAACAAGAATACTGCTCCTTTACCGTTTTCGGTCTGCGATGGGATCCCTGCCGGTTCAATACTATCTTGAGAATTAATGAGAATAGGTAAACTTAGGTAACTGTTTAAGGGGTCTAGACCCGAAGATTTTCCATGAAAAAAGGATTCCATTTCAGAAAATATACCTTTTAATTGCAACAATTTTTCACGGGTTAAATTTTCCAATACCGTTATTTTTTCAAAGGCATATTTATCGTAAATCGCAGCTACCAAAGCGCCACTACTACCTACACCATAGCCTTGAGGGATGCTAGAATCAAAATACAATCCCTTGGCCACATCTTCTTGTAATGCTTCGATATCAAAAGTGACCAAATTTGGTTTTTCCTCTTGCAACTTTGCCAAATAGTCTGTAAATCGTTTTAAACTCTGATTGGACCCATGAGTCGCAACCGTTTTGCTCTCGTCGATCTTTAATGCTCCCTTGTAAAAGTTATAGGGTATAGACAATCCTTTGGAATCTTTAATAATTCCGTATTCGCCAAACAGTAGAATCTTAGAGTAAAAAAGGGGACCGCGCATAAGTTTAAATACAATGGTTTGTTAAAAATACACTTTTTAACATTATAAAACGAAATTTGGCGCAAAGATATACCTTCCAACCATACATTTGAGGAAACATTCGCTAAATATATCTTAATAAACAGCTATTTAGTATCTTACAAAGACAAAATTGCAGTGTAATGAATAAAACCTACTATATCCTTCTTATGGTGCTTTTCAGCACTACTTCTTTACTCTTAGCACAAACACATACTTGGACCGGTAACGGCGGCAGCGAAGATTGGTTCAATTCAGCGAATTGGGACGTGGGAAGCATCCCCGATGCCGGAAGTGATGTGTTTATACCCGATGGCTTTATTGCAGAGATCGTCACCAATGCTGCTTCGGCAAATACCATCGCCTTAGAAGGTACCGCCAATCTGCTCCTCGCCAATGATCTTTTGATCATGGACCGGATTGAAATTTCTTTGCTGTCTGTTTTTATCTTCCAATCGGGTGTACTTTCGGGTACAGGAAGTAGCATCGAGAATTACGGCCTGCTGTTACTTGAAAGTACGAATGCCAGAACTTTCAACGGCATCACCGTCAACAATTATAAAGAACTTCGTGTCGATAACACCAATCAAACTGAAGTTACCAATGGAACGATCATCAATAATAGCGCCAATGGCCTTATTAACATCTTTGGATCTGGCGGATTCTTACCCTTGGGAGGGACAGTGACCATCAATAACGACGGACTTATTAGAAAGAGAGCGAGTGGAAACACTCCCGAAAACTTCTATCTCATCACAGCCATTACCAATAACGGTATTATGGAGGTCGAAGCAAATCAAACGCTGTTGTTGCTCGACGGCTCCTCTAATTTTACAAATACCGACACCGGGATCCTCCGGGGTTTCGGCGTGTTTGACATCACGACCAATTTCATAAATAACGGGACGATCGTCCCGGGAAATACAACAAATGCAGGCATCTTAGAGGTGATCAACAATTTCGATTGTCCGCCTAACGCTACCATCGAATTCGATCTTTTTGGTCCTCCCCCTGAAATGTACGATCGAGTTTCGATCACCGGCGCACCCCATATTGAAGGTGCGCTAACCGTTAATTTACACTATGTGCCCGAAATTGGTGATGAGTATACGGTACTTACCTCAACGAATACCATGACCTGCGACCTACCTGATTTTATATCGACTACCTACAATGGAGTCCTATATCGTTTTGTAGTCTTTTGCAACTCAAACAACGTGACCTTGCGTATGATAGAGAGCACATTGAGCGCTTCTGAAATAGCTTCGGAAGGGGTTGCGTTCACCGTGTATCCTAATCCTAGTACTCATTACCTTACCGTGGCTATCCCTGAAATATATGCAAATTCCTCTTCCGAAGCATCCGTCACCATTTTAAACAGTCTCGGAAAAATTCACGATCGATTGCCCGTTCCTTCAGAAACGATAACCATAGACACCTCTGCTTATAGCAGCGGACTTTATTTCGTGCAGTATCATGACGGAAAACGCATTTTAGGGATACAAAAATTCTTGGTCGAATAAATTATAATGGGAGCGCACCACTTCCGGTTTGATCGATGATAAACGCACCATCCTTGCAATACACGGTAAGCTCATCTTCAATGAAGGTTTGGATCTTCTCCTTTTCGGCAATGGGATAAAGTACATGAACATTGGCGCCGGCATCGAGGGTAAAACATACCGAGGTGCCGCTTCTCTTTCTGAAAGCCCAGATACGATTGATGATTTCAAGGGTATTCGGCTTCATTAGAATGAAATAAGGTCGCGAGGTCATCATCATGGCATGAAGCGACAGGGCTTCACTTTCCACAATTTGAATGAATTCCGAAAGATCCCCTGTCTCCAAAACCGGGATCAAGGCAGAAAGATTAGCATTTGCCTTTTCGAAACGTTGTCTGGCAAAGGGATGACCGTGCATGAGATCGTGACCCAACGTGCTGCTTACCTGCTTTTCCCCTTTATCTACTAACAAGATCGTATCCTGAAAATTCTGAAAGACCGGATGTATCGTGTATGGATAAGGAACCCCAAACAAATTCGAACTACCTTCTATCTTTGCATGCTTTCCCCATACTACCAAGGGCCCTTCAATACTTCTGCTTGCGCTTCCGGAACCTAATCGTGCTAAGAAAGAGGCTTTCCGGGTAGCATAGGCGTGATCCATTTGTGGATCCATTTGCTGCTCCATACGTACCAGACACAGCGCAAGAGCGCCCATACCACTGGCCGAAGAGGCAATGCCGCTACTGTGAGGAAAACTGTTGGAAGTATGAATGGTAAAAGAGAATTTATTCAAAAAAGGAACATATTGCTCAATACGCTCAAAGAACTTTAAGATCTTAGGTTCAAATGCAGGCGCCGGCAGATCATCCAAAAAAACCGAAAATTCAAATCCTTCCGATTCCTTTTTTTGAAAGGAAAGCGTTGTTTTTGTATGACAATTGGAAAGGGTAAAACTCACCGAAGCGTTTTCCGGCAATTGTTCTCCATACTTTCCCCAGTATTTTACAAGTGCAATGTTGCTGGGAGCAATGCAGGAAACAGCATCACTTTCGATGGTTTTTGGATAGGCCCGTGCAATAAAATCCTCTTCGGTCATGATGTATGTCGATTCAAAAACAAAAATAAACTTCTTTTTTAGTTCTGTGATGACATTTTAAAAAACATTCGATGAGGGAGTAGACTATCCATTTGACGTCGATCCCCACCATACGCAATTAAAACGAATGGTAGAATGACCAAAAAAAGCCGCTTTAAATGAAAAAAACATCACTACTTCTTTTAATTTTCTCAACATCGTGGACATTATTTTCCCAAGCCTCTATTAATACTACAAATAAAAATGAAGGTAACGTTCATCTCACGCTATACATAAATAAACACTAAACCATAAGATCATGAAAACAACACTTACCCTGTACGCACTCCTTTTAAACGTAACAATCTTATTGTCCCAAGACCCAGCCATCCAATGGCAGAATACCATAGGAGGTAGTAACGGGGACTTTATGACCGCTTTTGAAGCCACGGCAGATGGCGGATATATTATGGGCGGCTACTCCGATTCTAACATTTCCGGCGACAAGACCGAAAATTCCAACGGGGCCTTCGACCTTTGGATCGTTAAGATCGATGCTTCAGGCGACATCACTTGGCAGAATACTATTGGAGGAAGTGGAGACGACTATCTGCTTTCCATTCAACAAACTACAGATGGAGGCTATATTGTTGGTGCCGGCTCCGACTCGAACATTTCGGGAGACAAGACGGAGAATTCACGCGGCGGATTGGATTATTGGATCTTGAAACTGGACAACACAGGGGCTATTTCTTGGCAAAAGACCTATGGCGGCGATATGCCCGATTTCGATACTTACGTGATAGAGACTTCCGACGGTGGCTACTTTGTGGGTGGCTATTCGGATAGCGGTGTGAACGGCGATAAAACAGATCCCTCCAACGGTCAAAGAGATTATTGGGCGCTGAAACTGAACAGTACCGGTGCGATCGTTTGGCAAAACAGCATTGGCGGAAGCATGGTGGAACGTCCTCAGGCAGTGTTGCAAACAGCAGATGGAGGATACCTACTGGGTGGTTTTTCCAATTCACCGGTCTCAGGAGATAAAACAGAACCAAGCCAAGGAGGAAATGATTATTGGATCGTTAAGTTGGATGCCAGCGGAAATATACAATGGCAAAACACTATTGGCGGAAACGACAGTGATGTGTTTCGGGACATTACTGCCACCGCAGATGGCGGATATATTTTAGCGGGCTATTCAAAATCGAATATCTCCGGTGATAAAACGGAAGATTCACAGGGTGATTTCGACTATTGGATCCTGAAGATCAACAGCACAGGTACGATCTTATGGCAAAATACCATTGGAGGGAGCGGAATCGACTATCCGCGGGATGTTAAAGAACTTCAAGACGGAAACATTATGGTAGCGGGTTGGAGCAACAGCAATATTTCCGGCGACAAGACCGAAGCCTCCAATGGAGGCTATGATTTCTGGTTGGTGAAGATGACCGGCCTCGGTGCTTTGACCTCACAAAATTCCATAGGGGGAAGCAATGATGAGTCCGGCCCCTACTTAGTGGAACTGGCAAGCGGTGACTTTGTTATGGCCTGCTCATCAGACTCCAACACTTCGGGGGATAAAGCAGATAATAGTGAAGGCTTGGATGATTATTGGGTATTTAAGACTTCCCCAAACATTCTTGGCATTTCTGAAACCGGAAACAGTTTTACCGTTGCCGTATTTCCAAATCCAACATCGGGTGTGACCACTTTAGCACTGGACTCCTTTTATTCTGAAGTGAATGTTACCATCTCAAACAGCTTGGGACAACTAATTGACACCTTACATTTAAAGAATGTACAACAAGTAGCTGTTACGCTACCCGAAAGTAGCGGCCTTTATTTCGTGTCTGTGAGCACCTCTAAAGGTCAATCTGAAACCTTAAAAATCCTGAAATACTAACTAACCAAGGATAAGAGTTTTGCCATTGTCCGATAGTTTCGGGCAGTGGCAATAACTTTTAATTTACGTTCAAAAAAATTAGAATCGCATGCGGCATTCCTGTAACCGTTTTCGGCAACATAGTATACGCAAGCACTCGTAATGACAAATGTTTCATCGGGAAATTGAATTGCTTGTGTGTTTTCAATATTTTCTAGTAGCGGTTTGCGATCCAACAAAATAAAGTAGCTATTATCCTTTTCAGCTTCGGAAAA